>JAJYNF010000127.1 GCA_021786455.1 Acidobacteriota bacterium | reverse complement strand
ACGTACAATTTTCCCCAGAACCGCGTCACGGACCACCGCATTGGGTTGACGGTCCATCAGCTCGACCGCGTCATGGAGGGCCGGCTCGATGAAATTATCGAGGCCCTCATCACCCACTATCAGGCGGAGCGACTGAAACAGGCGGCCGTCGCCGCGTAGTTTGCTTGCCCGAGACGCGAGCGGAGATTCCTGTCATGACTTCGGGAGTTCTCGGCGCGAATCCAAGCCCCACGCCGAAAAACTGTACCGTGCGCGACGCCCTCCGCGAGGGGCTGCGCCGTCTGGTGGCTGGCCAGACCCCGTCGGCAACCCTGGCGGCAGAGTTGCTCCTGATGCACGTGCTGGACTGCGACCGAGCCTATCTCTACTCACACGCCGATCGCCAGCTATCCCCGACTCTGGTGGAACGATATGGGGGGCTAATCGCCGAGCGACTGAGCGGCAAACCCACGCAATATATCACCGGCCATCAGGAATTTTGGGGACTGGACTTTGAAATCACCCCGGACGTCCTCATCCCTCGTCCTGAAACGGAACACCTGGTTGAGGCAATCCTAGAGTTGGCGGCTACAGAACGTGCCGCTGGCGCAGGACCGATCAAGGTCGTGGATGTTGGGACTGGCTCAGGATGCATCGCGCTGGCATTGGCTAAGGAATGTTCCGACGCTGAAATCTATGCGACGGACATTTCCCCGGCAGCCCTCGGCGTGGCCGCGCGGAACGCCGCGCGGCTGGGATTGAACAACCGCGTCGGGTTTCGCGAAACCGATTTGCTGACTTATTTCTTAAAAGCCCCCTACCTCGGGGCGTTTGATTTTGTGGTCTCTAACCCGCCTTACATCGGCCGCGGCGAAATCGCTAATCTCCAACGCGAGGTACGCGAGTTCGAGCCCCGCCTGGCGTGGGGCGGGTTGGAGCGCGGAGAGGATATCTATCGCCAGTTGTTCCCGCAAGCCCAGCTCGTCCTCAAGACGAGCGGTTGGGTTGCGGTCGAGATAGGCTACCAGATGCGTGACCGCGTGCTGGCGCTGCTGGGCCATGAGTGGAGTCGGATTGAGATTCGTCCGGACCTGGCCGGCATCCCGCGCGTCGCGTTGGCGCAGAAACCACAGGACCAATCGCTTCGCGATGGTTGAGTCTCATTTTGCCCAACAACCGCAACCGCCTTGCGTGGCATCTTCGGGATTGGGCATCCGGAGATGGTTGCTTTGTCACGGTCAGTTTCAGAGGTCAGCAGCAGGGACATCGTCTGCGGCTATACATGCCGCAAGCGCGAGCCTCTCTACGAGAGCGTGGCCGGGTGCTTAGCGAAACACTGGAGGGATTTTATTGAACGGGGGTCGCCCCGGGCCTTCGGTTTCTAAAGCAATTCGACCTAGCTATGCTGAGGCGTTTTCGCGCCACTTAGCCGAATCGGAATTTTGTGGCCCGCAAGAAGCTTGAATGTCTAAGCCGAAGTTTCAGTAGCGCCGAGGGGGGATGCTGCTGATTCACCGAAGGATGACGGCGGAGTCAGCTTCCGGTTACTAAGAACGCCCGAATCAGTTCATCGGCCCGAGCCTGGAGCGGCGTGGGATCGGGCACCTGTTGAAAGGTCGCGTTCGACTTTTCCTCCGGCTTTGCGGCTTTGAGCCGGTAAGTCACTCGCGCCCGGCTGATTTATTTCTTGGTGAAAACCAGAAAACCGTAGTGATATGCTTTTATCCAGCGTTCCTCCGGGAGTGACGTTTTCGTTCACCTCACGGCCATCCAGTCGGAGGGCTACAAATCGCTCGCGGAAGGAGAGACAGTGGAGTTCACGGCCACCCAAGGCCCCAAGGGGCTGCAAGCAGAGGAGGAGGGGCAAGCTTTAGGAGCCCGCTGGCTTCGCACCCGCGTCCGCCTCGTGCGTTGACGCGGGCCGAAGTCCCGCTCGTAGGACGGAGGCTACGTTGAAGATTCTGTACTTGGGATTCCGGTTGAAACCGCGAGGCCGGGATTATCTCTACCGCGTGGTGGACCAGAAAACTGAGAATCGTGAGTTTATATTCACGATTTCAAATCAGTCGTTTGTCGAGAAGCACATGCCCTACCAGGACGCTGCCGACCTTTGCTATCAAAAGCTGCGTCGAAACCTTGCTCTCGAATCTCGGGACCGGCCCGTTCCGCGCCACGCCACACTTTCTGATCAGGACCTTGAGGAATATCTCGAAAAACACCGTCCCGCCAAACGCCGAACGTGGTAACCCCGTTGTGTCGCCATACCCACCGCTGCAAGCCGTTTCCCGCAAGGACTCAGCCGGGCCGCCTCACCCCCAAACCGGTTATTGTGTCTGGTTGCGGGCGAGGTGAGTCTTCCTGGCAATGCCTACAAGGCCGCCGCCGTCTCGCGGCGAAGGTCAGCGGCCAATTCCTCGGTCCGGATTCTTTCGAGTTCGCAATCCAGATCGTCCACCACGGTATTGGCGTAGCGAATGAAGTGATGTCCGGAGAGCAGCATGGCAAACCCGAGGCTGAACTTCGCGCCATTGAAAGGCCAGCGACTCAAGAGACGCCACAGGAATTTCCAATACGATTTGCGATAGGACGAGCGGATGCCCTGGTGGAGGATGGAGCGAATCACGATTCCCATCAGGGGCACAAAGGGAATCTTCGAGGCCTTCTGCGGTTTGCGCGCTTTCCATTGCAGCAGCGAGCGATAGGACCGTTCGTAGAAGGCGGAGGGCGCGTAGATCGACGCGAGAACTTTCCGGAAACCCTTCAGCAGGACCGGTAACGGGAGGAGAGTTTCGAAATTGGGGGGATCGAAGTTGCTGGTGGCCGTGCTCTCCATCAGCAAACGGCCCTCGTTCATCATCCGATCAAAGAGTGGAGTCGTAGGAGGCGCCTGCAGAAAGCCCACCATGGCCCAGGGAATGGCGGCCGCCTCAATGAATTCCGCTTGCAGATCAAAGATTTCCTCGGTGTCGGAATCGAAACCGACGATAAACCCCGCCGTCACCCAGAGACCTTCGCTCTGGATGAACCGGATGCTTTCCAGCGGGTCGCGCCGCAGGTTCTGGTATTTCTTGGCTTCGGTTAGGGACGTGGGCGAGGGGCTCTCGATCCCAATGAAGACATAAAAGAAATTGGCGTCCACCATGGCCTTAATCAATTCCGGCTTCTGGGCCAGGTCAACTGACGCCTCGGTGTAAAGCAGCATCGGATAGCCGCGCGATTCCTGCCATTGGCGCAATTCGAGGGAGAGTTCGAAAGCCCGTTTGTGGTTGCCGATGAAATTATCGTCCACGATAAAGACCTGCTCTCGCCAGCCGAGTTCGTAGAGCGCATTGAGCTCCGCGATCAGCTGGGCGGGGGACTTGGTGCGAGGTTTCCTTCCGTAAATGGTGATGATGTCGCAGAATTCGCACTGGAACGGGCAGCCGCGGGAGAACTGCACCGCCATGGAGGCGTACTTCTCGATTTTCAGGAGATCGAAACGGGGCAGGGGCGACTTGCTGACATCGGGCTTCTCGGTCACCACGTAAAGGCTTTTCGCGGAGCCGCGCTCGATGTCGGCCGCAATCTCCGGGAAAACTTCGTCGGGCTCGCCCACCACCACATGGTCCGCAAATTGAAGCAGGAGTTCCGGCTCACTGCTGGCGAAAGGTCCCCCGATCATCGTCCGCCTGCCCAATTCCCGGGCCCGAATGAGCGTTTCCTGAATATCCTCCTTCTGAACACGCATTCCGCTGACCATCACTAGGTCGGCCCAAAGGATATCCGCGTCCTGAAGCTCTTCAAAGCCCCGGTCAATCAGCCGAAGAGTCCAGTTTTTCGGACAAAGGGCGGCAACGGTGAGGAGACCCAGCGGCGGCTGGTCCGTCTCAATGGGAACAATATCCAGGATGCCCTCAAAACTCCAGAAAGAAGCGGGAAAGCGCGGCCAGATCAACAGAGCTTTTACGCTCGGCCCGAGGGGAGGGAAGGGTCCGCCCTGGCCTACACGATCGGTGATCTGTGGCACAAAACGACTGCCTGGTTTGGTCAATTTATGGATAACTTCCAGTCTGGCTGATGATTGAGCCGGATTGGGCCGTTGCTTCCCCCCACAGGCACCATACACCCAGCCGTCCCTAAATGGAAGACCTACTTGAATATTCGCGGATGGGGCCTTCCAGCGACGAGGGGTCGGCCCGTAGAAGCATGGGCTGTAACATTTCGTGTTGAAAATCGAGGTTGAAAGGGAAAGAGGATATCTCCGGTAGAAGATTTCCAGCCTGACGGGGCAGCAGAAAGGAGACACCCTCATATGGAGAAGAGCAAGGTAGCACTATCGGGTTTGGTGGGGCGAGTTGCAGGGCATGGTGCTGGCCGAGGCTCGAAAGAAGGTGGAGGAATTGGCGGGTGCGGAGCGGGCGACTCGGTTGGGACGGGGTCGCCAGGCGCGCGCCGCAAGCACGCTACGGCATTGGGGCTACAAAGTGCGGAAGGCGTTGATGACCCCCTGCGGCCTGATCGCCCAACTGCATTTACCGCACCTGCGGGACGTCTCGAGACGTACTGGGAATCAAAGAGTCGGAACTCGCCGCTGGCCTGGAAAGCGGCGGCGCAAGTTTTCTTGCCGATTCCTTGAAGCCACGGACAAGCCTTTTCATCTGAGGTGTAAATGGCTGGAGGTTGCTCCCGAGTGAAATCCCGAGGACTTCGACTTTCATAGCGGTTTTGAGGATGAGGCCCTCTACATGGGCTGCGCTTGACCTTCCCTCGAGAGAAATGGTCAAACCAGAGAGTGAGATTTCCACTCGAATCCTGCGAGAGGACATATCTAGGCGACCGTTGACCCATATCTCAGATATGGCTACCCCCACCCTTGGAAACTGTTGGTTGTGAAAAAGCCGCTGGTGGAGGCGGGGGGAGTCGAACCCCCGTCCGAAAAGCCTAACGGTCAGAAGCCTACACGCTTATCCCGTTCGCTCTCATTTTCGCGAGCGGCTCTCAGGAAAGGGCAAGAACGAACCGTCCGCTAGCCCGGTTCCGGTTGCCCGGAATCTCGCCCGAAGTTCTCAGGCGGCGAACTTCAGACCAGCCCGCTGTTCGACGCCTCTCTTCGCCCTGCGGGCCGGGCGAAGGAGACGCGCTACCTTTAATTAGGCAGCGTAAGCAAACTGCGTGTTGGCAGTTGTCGTTTCCCACTCCGATTACGGGTGGTGTGGGACCCCCGACGTGCCTTCTGAACGCAAGAGCCTCCGTCGAAGCCGGAACGCCCCCTTTATGTAATCTAATCCGTCAGGGCGAATGTGTCAACGCACAATCTCTGACGCGAGAATTAAAATCCGACGCGCAAAGCTCGCTCTCAAGGTGGATTGCGCCTCCGGAAAACCACCAGAATATCCTGCTGGCGTTACGCCAACGTGGAGAGGGGCCAAAAACAACCGGGAAATCGTTGTTTCTATGGGTGATCGAAGCGTCACCCTACCCTATGAAGTGATTCCGGGTGAAGACGGGCCCGGGGTTGAGCAAGTGGCCCCAAGGATGGCGGGAGCATTCGAAGAAGGCGCGCAGCCTGGCGAGGATTCACTCCGGTCCGCGGCAGAGGCATTAAGGGTAGAGTTCAACCTAGTAGGTTCATCCGCCGAAAATCCAGTTATGATAATATGCATGGGTTTTGGTTCTGGATTCGAACCCCAAGGCATGCTGATTCCTGCATGACACTGGAGCGCAATCGAGCGGCCGTTGTACCTTCCCGAACATCGCCTCAGGTCGTAACCAAGGCGCTGCTGGGAGGGGTAATCATCGTGGGCGTCATGCTCGCCATTCTAATCGGCGCAAGTATGTTTCTGACCTATCGGATCACGACGGCTCACAATAACGTGGAGAATGTGAGCCCGGCGACGTATCTGCTGCCAAGCTACTTGAGCGTCAGCTTTACGGATCCGGAGGGCGGGCAACACGCCGGCTGGTTACTGATCGGTCTCCGCGGGGCACCGGCTATCATCGTCTGTCCGGGTTATGACATGAACCGCTCTGACATGCTGTCATTGGGCGCAGTCTTGCAAGCCAACCATTTTAATGTGTACCTATTTAATTTTTCCGGGCCCAAGGCACATGAAACCTTCTCCAATCTCGGCGCTCGGGAGGCGGCCGACGTTGAAGCCGCCATACAAAAAATCACTCATCAGCCCGGCATCAATCGCCACCGAATTGGCCTTTACGGGGCTTCGGTTGGCGGTTATGCGGCTCTGGCAACCGCGGAGCGAGATCCCAGAGTCCAGGCTCTCGCCGTGGACGACGTTTACGAGCGCCCGCTCCAAATGTTCGATGTCCAACTGAGCCGCAAACTCGGAGGAACGGGGTCGGTTTTTCGCTTTATTTCAGGAATGGTTTTCAGGATGTTTACGCTCGGCGCACCGAATCCGCACGTGCGCCGTAATTTACCCAAACTAGTTGGGCGGGCAAAGCTTTTCGTCGCGGGCGAGGATGTGCCCGCCTTGAAGGCCACCACGGAGGCTCTTTACCAGACAGCTCCCGAACCGAAGGACCTTCAATTGGTCAACCACTCGGCAGGGAATATGGCTTCGTCTTCAGAGAGGAAAGATTACGAAGACCGGATTATCAATTTCTTTTTGAAAAACCTGCCGCTGCGCGCAGATTAAGCCGTGCCCGCTCGCATCAG
>JAJYNF010000223.1 GCA_021786455.1 Acidobacteriota bacterium | reverse complement strand
ATGGCGACGGCACGTTCACACCCGCAGCTTCATCTCCGGCCGCGGGTCTCGGTCCTGATTGTATCGCGGTCGGGGATTTCAATGGCGACGGGAAACTAGACCTGGCGGTTGGTGACTCCGACAACAATGGTATGACGGTCCTGCTGGGCAACGGCGACGGCACGTTTACCCCGACGCCCGAAGTCTCGATCTCGAGCCCGGTTACTACTCCATCCTCTATCGTGGCAGGGGATTTCGACGACGACGGGATGCTCGATTTGGCCACGGGCTCCGCCACGGGCACCCAGATTTTGGTGTTCCTGCAGCCGCCGGAACCTGATGTTTCGCTTTCGACGAATAGTGTGGCCTTCGCCGACCAGGTCGTGAACACCACCAGTTCCCCGGAATCCATCACGGTTACCAACACCGGAAGCTCCAATCTGACCTTCGGAAGCGGGGCGGTGACGCTCACGGGAGCTAACGCGGCGGAGTTCAGCCTGAGCAGCGACACATGCAGCAACTCCACGGTTGCGCCCAACGGAACCTGCTCGGCGACCGTCACGTTCACGCCGACCGCAACCGGCAGCGCCAGCGCCACGCTGAACTTTGCCGACAACGCGCCCCGTAGCCCGCAAACCGTCAGCTTGACGGGAACCGGCGTCTCCGCCGGCGTGGTCAGCCTGTCCACCTTCAGTCTCAATTTCGGCGATGAAATTGTGGGAACCAGCACGAACATTCAGTACGTCACGCTCACCAATGTCGGCACCGGCCCAATGGTGATGTCCTCCATCACGGTTACGCCGACGGATTTTGCGATGGTGGCGCCCAACACGGCGGGCCCTCCGGCCTGTCAGACTCTGCTGAATTCGCCGCTTGCTGCGGGCGCAAGCTGCCGCGTGGCTCTGACCTTTACTCCCAGCACGGTAGGCAGCATTGCGGGCTTGCTAACCATCACCGATGACACCGCCACCAGCCCGGAGACGGTCTCGCTGTTCGGCACGGGCCTCACGGCCGCCGGCAGCGTCGGCTCGGTTGTAGTTCCTGGCACGGCTGGCCCCTGGAATTACGTGAACGGCGGCCTCAACACCAACTTCCAATACGGCGTGGATGACCAATCGAGCCCCATCGTCGTGAGCGGCGCGAGCGGCTTGGCGTTCCTTTCGGGCAACACGATTACGGTCAATTACGTCTCCGGCACGGTTTCCGCCAACCCATCCTTCTTCCCCTTCGTGGACGCCAACGGCGACTTGTCCGTGGTCATCAACAACAGTCCGGGAAGCAGCGGCAAGCTCGACCCCAGCGCTTACGTTCCCAGCTCGCAGTATCCCGTCTATCTCACCGAACTGATTGGCGTCTTCACTGACAGCAACGGTCAGATTGTCGGCCAGCCGTTTGCTGTCGGCGATTCCGGAACCTTTGTCATTCCGCCCGGCGCCTCGCAGCTTCAGCTCGGCGCGAATGACGATGTTTATAGCGATAACGCCGGTTCTTGGACGCTTCAGGTCTTCACTTCCGGGGTGAACCCGGCGTCGAACGAGTTCTCCGCGACCTCTCTCACCTTTTCCAGTCAGCCGGTGGGCACGGTGAGCGCCGCCCAGACGCTCACGCTCACGAACAAAGGCTCGGTGCCGCTCGGCAACATCAGTTTCTCCGTGGTCGGAGATTTCGCCCAAACCAACAATTGCCCCGTCTCGCCCAATACCCTCGCCGTCGGCGCGAGCTGTACCATCAGCGTTACCTTCAATCCCGTCCATCTCGGATCGCTCACCGGGACGCTGATCGAAAGCGACAGCTCCTCCACCAGCTCGCAAGGCATCTTTCTGAGCGGCACCGGCGCGCCCGTGCCGTTTGCCAAGGGCGAGCTTTTCTTCTCCCTCGGCAACGGAACGGTTCTTCGAGAATCCCCCACCGGCCAGTTGATCCAAATCATGGATACGGGCACGGGCACCTACACTTACGGCATGGCCTTCGATAGTTCCGACAATCTCTACGTCTCCGATTTCGGGGCGCGCAACGTCAGCAAGTTTTCGAACACCGGCGTGCCCGAGGGCTTTTTCGGCAGCGGCTACGGCGGCAGCGTTGAAGACGTGGCCTTCAACAGTTCCGGCGACCTGATTGCCGGCAGCGTGGATGGCGATAACACCATCCGCATTTTCAGCCCCACAGGCGCCCCCATCGCCGCCTATCCCGCTCTGCCCGAAAACCGCGGCATTGACTGGTTCGATCTGGCGCCTGACCAATGCACGCTTTATTACACTTCCGAGGGCGTGGAGATTAAGCGATTCAACATTTGCACGGGCCAGCAGCTTTCCGATTTTGTGAGCAACCTGCCCGGCGTGGCGGCTTATGCGCTGCGGTTTTTGCCTTCGGGCGGCCTGCTGGTTGCGGACAGCTCGAGCATCGTGCGCCTCGATGCCAGCGGGAATATCATTCAAACCTACACTGCGCCCAACGCGAGTGAGCTTTACGGTCTCAACCTCGATCCCGACGGCACTTCCTTCTGGACGGGCGATTATCAGACGGAGGAGGTGTACCGATTCGATATTGCGACCGGCGCTCTATTGAACAGTTTTCCGGTCACCACGATTCCGGGAGGGTTTGGCATCGCGGTCAACGGCCAAATCACTGCCGCAACGGCCGCTGACGTGGCGGTGACGGAAACCGCCTCGCCCACCACGGCGATTCTCGGCGCCAATTTGACCTACACCCTAAGTGCAACCAACAACGGCCCCAATCCTGCTCCCAACACCGTGGTCACGGATACGCTTCCTTCCGGAGTGACGTTTGTTTCCTCTGCTTCCTCTGTCGGGTCGTGCACCGGCACGAGCACGGTCACCTGCAATCTCGGCACGCTGGCCAATGGAGCTTCCGCCACCATCACGATCGTGATTACTCCCACAGCGGTCGGGACGTTGGTGAACAAGGTGAGCATCTCTTCCGGAGTCTCCGACCCGAATCCTTCCAACAACACGGCGACGCTTTCAACGACAGTGTCCACGGGAACCATTACGCTTTCGCCCACCAGCTTGAACTTCCCGCCGCAGTTGGCCGGAACCACCAGCAATCCCGAAACCGTCACCGTCAAGAACAACAGCGAAGGCCCCGTCACCATCAGCAACATTTCCGTCAGCGCCGGCAGTTTCGCCGAGTCGAACACGTGCGGCACGTCGCTCGCGGGCGGCGCCAATTGCCAGGTCAACGTGACTTTCTCGCCGCAATGCGCCGGCACTTGCCACTGCACGCTCTCGATTTTCGATGACGCCGCCGGCAGCCCGCAGACTGTCCCGCTTTCCGGCATCGGCCAAGACTTCAAGCTGGTCGCCACGACCATCTGGCAAACGGTCTCGCCGGGCGGCTCCGGCAGCTATCCATTTTCCATCGTGCCGGAAGGCGGCTTGAACACGCCGGTTCAATTCACCTGCTCCGGCGCTCCGGCAGGGGCGACCTGCGCGGTGACTCCAAGTTCCGTCACGCTCGACGGAACCGACACGGCTTCAGCCACCGTTCAAGTAACGACCGCCGCGCCGACGCTGGCCCCACCGCGCGGACCCAACTCAAATCCGAGCTTGCCTCTTTTGCATCCGGCGCTCTGGCTCGCGTTATGCATACTGGCCGGATGCGGGGTGGTGCTGGCTCAGAGGCTTCAGCTCCTCGACAACCTTCATCCGCCTCGTAACCTCGCGCGGGTCGCGCTCGCGCTCACCTTGCTGGGCTTGATGGCGTGGGCCTCGTGCGGCGGCGGGCCAGCGCCTGACCCACCTGGCACGCCGCAAGGCGTTTACACCTTGACCGTGACGGGCACCACGACGTCCGGCTCCGCCACCTCCAGTCATAGCTTCACGGTGACGCTCGCCGTGGATTGAGGGGTCGGGCGTCAACATCTGACCGTAGAGCCAGCCGCGGCTCCGGGATTTCTCCAACGGAAGAGCGGCCACGCGGCAAGCTCCTGGGTCATCCTCGCGGCGCGGCGTCGCCGCTTGCCGGTCATGGCTTTGCCGGCGACGACTGTGATAACATTCACGAGTGGCACTTCATGGGATGGCCAGGCGCGCCGGTTGGTTAACGAGGTCCGCGCTAAAAGGTTAATCCGAAGAGAGGAAATGAGGTTATGTCCGGCCATTCAAAGTGGGCGACCATCAAGCACAAAAAAGGGCAAGCTGATGCCCGCCGGGGCAAGGTATTCACCAAATTGATCAAGGAGATTGCCATTGCGGCGCGTTTGGGCGGGGGGGACCCGAACTCCAACCCGCGCTTGCGCACGGCGGTTGCGGCGGCGCGAGCGGAGAATATGCCCGCCGAGAACATCCGACGCGCCATCCAGCGCGGCACCGGTGAGCTGCCTGGCATGCAGTACGAAGAGGTGATTTACGAGGGGTACGGCCCCAGCGGGGTCGCGATGATTATGGAGGTGACCACCGACAATAAGAATCGCACCCTCTCGGAAATTCGGCACATTCTCTCCAAACACGGCGGCAACCTGGGCGCCAACGGCTGCGTGGCGTGGATGTTTTCCAAGAAGGGCTACGTCGTGGTTGAAAAATCGAAAGCTGGCGAAGACAAAATGCTGGAATTGGTGACCGAAGCCGGAGCTGACGACTTGAACGACGACGGAGACAACTGGGAAATCACCTCGACGCCGGAGCGTTACCCAGCCGTTGTCGAAGCGCTTAAGACGGGCGGCATTGAGCCGGCGGTTGCTGAAATTTCGATGGTTCCGCAATCGAACGTCAAGCTGACCGGCAAATCGGCGGACCAGATGCTTCGCTTAATGGAGGAGCTCGAAGATCACGACGACGTGCAGCATGTTTACGCCAACTTTGATATCGAGCAGGCTGAGCTCCAGGCCTTGACGCAAGCGAAGTGAACCCCGCTCGCCGCTAGAGTTAACCATCAGGGTTTAGAATTCATGCGGGGCAACGACCGCAGAAACTTAAGCATTGGGTCACGCGTGTGCGGCGCAGCGATGGCATGTCTAATATTTCCCGCCGCGCTGGCGGCGGCCCATTCCGGATCGCTCCCGCCACGGCTTACCTATACCAAGATCCTGAAGGGCAGCCTGCCGGAATATGAGCGCATTACCGTGGATGAAACCGGCAAGGGAACGTTCGACGGACGCCAGCTCAGCGAGACACCGAATCCGCAGAGACTCCAGCTTTCGGCTTCGGTTACCGAGCGGCTTTTTGCGCTGGCCGATGATCTCGGCGACTTTCGCTCGATTACGCTGGAGAGCCGGAAGAAGGTTGCTGACCTGGGCAAGAAAACCTTCATCTACCAAAAAGGCCGGCAAACCTACAAGGTCGAATTCAATTACACAGAAAATCGCGCGGCCGAGGAGTTGACCAACCTTTTTGAAGGAATTGCCAGCGTTGAGGAACATATTGCGGGGCTGGAGTACTCGGCGCGATTTGACCCGCTGGGGCTGCCTCACCAGCTTAACCTCACCGCCGAAGACCTCTATGAGCACAACCTTACCGACCCACAACTCATGGTGCCCATCCTCAAGAAAATTGCGGCGAATAACCGCTATCTTCACATCGCGCAAGTAGAAGCGCAGGACATTTTGCAGCGAATTCTCGACAAGTAGCCGCTCGCGAGGGGCGCGGGCCGGGCACCCGGGCGTATTAAATTTTTATCGCCGAGTCGCCCGATTCGTGGTATCGTGAGGCCATGAGAAGGGCGCTCGCCAGCGCGTTGCTAATGGCGGGCATGGGCTTGCCTGGCTTGATTCGCGCTCAAGTGGCGAGCGTGGCGCGTCCCTTTTCCCCCAACGCGGCGCAGATGACGCAAAGCTTTGTGCCGCTTCCGCGTCTTCCCGATACCACAAGAATGTGGACGCTTCCCGTGGGCCCCACGAGCGATAGCGATGATGTTCCTACACCGGGCCGACCCTTTCGCCCGCGGCCGGGGCTGGGTTTTGGGCGGCCGTTGTTTCCCCCCAACTTCTTTTTCTCCGCCGTGCTCTGGTCGCCGACGTTTTTCCCGTATATGTGGGATTCGCCTTGGGACGCTTTACCTTCGCAACCCGCCGCGCCGCCTCCATCTGAAACAAGCGGGGGCCGGCGGCTTCGCCGCCAAATGGGAAGGCTGACCAGAGAAATTATGAAGCTGCGGTATTATCAGGAAGCCGCGAATGCGGTATCGGCGCCGGCGAGCCGCCGCGCTCGCCCCGCCGCCCGGCGCCCAGCGCCGGTGGCCGAAAAACTGCTTCCCACGATTTTCGTCTATCGAAATGGCCGCGAGTTCCAGGTTACGGATTACGCTATCTTTGGGCACACCCTGTGGGTCTTTGGAGAGCGGACGGCCAGGAAAATTCCCCTTGACACCCTGAACCTTCAGGCTAGCAAAAAGCTGAACAACGAGCGAGGCGTCAGCTTCGTCCTGCCCGATTAACCCATCCTGCGACGCCTTGGGAGTTTTTTCAGGCGGACCGCGATCCGGCTTTGCTCCTTGAATCCGTTTCCATGATTTAATTCACCGTAACCGTTCGCCGCCCCATTGCGTTAAAATGGCTTCGGCCGATTTAACACTCGAGGAGGAGGATGGAGCTCGCCCTCAAAGCCGAGGAAGTTGAAATCATCGCGCGGCAAATTCAACAGGTCACGGCGGGCACCGGCTCTTATGCGGAGGCTCGCGCGCAGCTTGTCCGGCAACCGGAAT
>JAJYNF010000235.1 GCA_021786455.1 Acidobacteriota bacterium | reverse complement strand
CCATACTTGGATGTAACCGTTGTCCGGGTCTTTCAGGTGGGGATAGAGAACAACCGAAGCGAGAGCCGTAATAATCCACGGCCAGGGTCTGATGGCGTATTGCGCGATGTTAAACCATAACGTCGCCCAAAGAGAGTGCTTCTCATCTTTGGCGCAAAAAATCCGCTGGGCAATGTAGCCGCCGCCGCCCGGCTCCGCGCCGGGATACCAGTTGGCCCACCATTGCACTCCCAGGTACATGGCAAAGGTCACGAAGGGCATCCATGCCGAATGGAGCGAAGGAAAGAAGGAAAGAATCGAGCCCGATCCGGGGTGCGCGGCGCGGTGAGCCGCGTCCACCGCCGCCAGCTTTCGCTTGAGTGACGCCATGCCTCCCACCGCTTCCACGGCGTAATAAGCCAACACCGTCACCATGGTCATCTTGACGACAAATTGAATCAGATCCGTCCACAGCACTCCCCACAAGCCCGAAATGAAGGTATAAGTGAACGTGAATCCGATGATCCCAAAAATAATGAGAATCGCGGTGTATTCTCCAACCCCCAGCACCACCTCCAGAATCTTTTCCATGGCCAAGTTGACCCAGCCAACAATCAGACAATTCATCAGGATGCCGAAGTAGAGGGCTCGGAACCCGCGCAAAAAGGCCGCCGGCTTGCCCGAATAACGCAGTTCAACGAACTCTACGTCCGTGATAACTTCCGCCCGCCGCCACAGGCGCGCAAAAAAGAAAACCGTCATCATCCCGCTGAACAAGAAGCTCCACCACAACCAGTTGCCGGCGATTCCTTGCGTCGCCACCAAGCCCGTGACGGCGAGCGGCGTATCCGCCGCAAAAGTCGCTGCCACCATGGAGGTGCCGGCCAACCACCAACTGACTTCCCGGCCGGAGACAAAAAATTCGTTCGTGCTCTTGCTGGCCTTCCGCCGGTAGTACAACCCAATGCCGAGGTTGACGCCGAAATACGCGGCGACGACGACCCAATCCATAGGGCTGATTTTCATCTTGCTACCCGCGCCGTCTCCCTTTAGACAAAAACTTTCATTGACAGGAGCGGCACGCGAGTATATAGGAAAAGGCTTCTCGTTGAAAACGAGAATTTTCCAGGACGCGAGGTGCCCGTGAGTTTCTATTCCAAACGAATTCTTATGATGAATTGTCTGCTATGGTGTGCCGCCAGCGGGTTCGCGGCAGGCGCGAAGCGCGCCACGACTGCAAACCCGTGGACGGCTCGATTGTCGCCGATCGTACCCGATGTGCAGTTGGCCATCCGCCAACACCAAACACCCGGCGCGGTGGTCGTGATCGGGCATGACGGGCGAGTGGTGTATCAACGCGCCATCGGCTATCGCCGGCTGGTGCCGCAGAAGCTTCCCATGCGCCTGGACACGATCTTTGACATGGCCTCATGCACCAAGGTGGTTGCCACCACGACCGCCATCATGCAGCTCGTTGAGCAGGGAAAGATTCGGCTTGACGATCCGGTGAGCGACTACTGGCCGAAGTTCGCTGAAAGCGGCAAGCAGGACATTACCGTCCGCGAACTGATGACCCACTATTCCGGTCTGCCACCGGACCTGGATTTAAGCAAACCGTGGTCCGGCTACCAAACCGCCATGCGCATGATCGAGCAGGTAAGCCCGATTGTCCCGCCGGGAACGCAATTCCTGTACAGTGACATCAATTTTGAGACGCTGGGCGAGCTGGTTCGCCGAGTCTCCGGGGAGCCTCTCGACGTCTATTGTGAGCGCCACATTTTCGGGCCGCTCCACATGGCCTCTACGATGTTTAATCCACCCGCCCGGCTTCGCCCTCGGATCGCGCCCACTCAGCACGAATTTGGAACCACGGGCCCAATCCTCTGGGGAGTAGTGCACGATCCCACCGCGCGGCGCATGGGCGGCGTGGCAGGGCACGCCGGGCTGTTCTCTGACGCGCATGACCTGTCTATCTTCTGTCAGATGCTCCTGGACGGCGGCACTTACCATGGGGTTCGCATTCTCAGTCGCCTCTCGGTTGAAAAGATGACCACGCCGCAGCAGCCGCCCGACAAAATGGCGGTCCGCGGGCTGGGCTGGGATATTGACTCGCCGTTCGCTTCCAATCGTGGCGCGCTTTTCCCGGTGGGTTCCTTCGGCCATACGGGTTTCACGGGGACCGACCTCTGGATTGACCCCGTTTCCGATACTTACGTGATCGTTCTCACGAACCGCGTGCACCCGAACGGAACCGGGAACGTCATTTCGCTCGAAGCCCGGATTGCGACGGTTGTAGCGGCGGCGCTGGGCCCAGTTTCTGAACAAAAAATTCTCAATAGCCGCAAGTCGCTTACGGGTTACTACGAGCTGATGCGCAGCTACCGCATTAGCGGTCTCCGCAACGGCCAAGTCAAGACGGGGATTGATGTTCTGGAAAATGAAAACTTCGCCCCATTGCGCGGCTTGCGCGTCGGGTTGATTACGAACAGCACCGCCGTGGACGCCAAGGGAAGGCCCACCTATATTGTTTTGGACCATGCACCGGGCGTCAAGCTGGTGGCGCTGTTCAGCCCGGAGAGCGGCCTCTACGCCAACGTCAACCGGCCCGTCCACTCGACGCGCGAGCCGGTGACGGGGCTGCCGGTTTACAGCCTTTACGGGCGCACGCGCCGCCCCACCTCGGAGGAACTTAAAGGGATGAATGCCTTGGTCTATGACATTCAGGACGCCGGAGTGCGGTTTTATACTTACATCACAACCCTCGGCTATTGCCTGGAGGCTGCCGGTAAGTACCATCTTGCCTTTTATGTCCTGGATCGCCCCGATCCGATCGAGGCTTCAAACGTTGAAGGACCTATTCTGGACCCGGATCTGCGATCCTTCGTCGGCTATTTCGAGCTTCCGATCCGCTATGGCATGACGCCCGGCGAGCTGGCGGAAATGTACGATCATGAAGAACATCTTCACGTCCGGCTGCACGTGATTGAGATGCAGGGGTACGAGAGGACCGATTGGTACGACGAAACAGGCCTCGAGTGGATCAACCCTTCACCCAACTTGCGCTCCCTCACCGAGTCCACGCTTTACCCGGGCGTGGCGATGATTGAAGGTTCCAACGTCAGCGTGGGCCGGGGCACGGGCCGCCCGTTTGAATACGTCGGCGCCCCGTGGATGGACGCCAAAAAATTGGCCGCCTACCTGAACGCCCGCCGCATTCAAGGCGTTCGCTTCATCCCTGTAAATTTCACCCCCCGACGCAATAAATTCGCCCATCAGGTTTGTCACGGTGTGCAAATCGTTTTAATTGACCGCCAGGCCCTTGATTCGCCAGAAATGGGCGTCGAACTGGCTTCGGCGCTTTACAAGTTGTTTCCCAAAAACTTTGAGATTGACAAGACCTTGAGGCTGATCGGCGCGCGATGGGTGGTGAGCCAGATTCAGGCGGGCGTGGATCCCCGCTACATTCAGTACGAGTGGCAGGTGCCGCTTCAACAATTTCGCCGGCTGCGCGCCAAGTATTTACTCTATCCGCCGTTGGCAGAAGCTGATTCGTCCCGCTAAAGGGGCGCCCACGAGCCTCGGAGGGAAAGCCTTGGGGCTCGGCCTATCCAGGGTAACATTCTGAGCGGCTCGGTAGGCTGGTTGGTTTCGTGGGGGCACGATGATATCCTGGCGATGGCGGTGCCGTGTTCGCCCGCGGATCGGATCAAACGGGCGAAGCTTATTCGGAGGGCAGCCATGACGACGAAGCTTTCCACACTCGCACTCGCCGGAACCATTACCTTGAGTTTATGCTCGGCCGGCGCTTTCGCCAAACGAAAGCATCATAGCGCCTCCGTGAACTTTGGGGATTCGACCGCGCAGCTATACCAACTGCTGAACGATTCCTATGCCGGTAAGCTTAAGGACTTTTGTATTCTGGCGGGTCTTTATAAGAATTTTAAGAAACCATCCCAGGAATATCAGCGCGTTCTGCAGGTGGACTATGACAAGAATAAATTCTTTGGGCGGCTTCAGATCCAGGTGCGTTCGGTCGCCAAACTGACTCCAGCCCAGTTGAAAACCTACACCCCGGCACAGATTTTTAAGTTCGGTGGCTCGGACATTGAAACGTTCGACAAAATTCACCCCGGGCCTTTCGGTCAGACGGGCGACCTTTACTTGCGGGCGAGGGATTCCGAGCCGCCGGTTCCTGTGCCGATCACGAATCGCGTTGGGAGACAGTACGAAAATCTGCTTACAAACTACATCATCCCGGCTTTGCAAAAGAAGCAGTAGCGGCGGGGCGGCAGCTATGGGCGATGTCGCAGACATCCTTCATTGCGCCCGCGACCAGATACGCTCGAACTCCCGTTCGTAACGCGCCACCGTGAGCGGATCGGAAAGGAAGATCGCGTTTTCGTAATTGTAGTCCTCCGCGCTGATGGTCCAGTTGAAGCTCCCGGTCTCTACCCATTGGTCGTCGAACACGGCGAACTTATCATGCATGATGGACCGTAGCCCGCGGTAACCCCCGCTCAGGCGAACCGTCACGCCAGCCGCGCGAAGGTAGAAAATTTCCGAGTGAGGGTCGTCAGCTTGATGCTGATCCGCCACGACGCGCACCCTCACTCCGCGCCGCGCCGCGGCGACAACGGCGGCCTCGAGCTGCCGGTCCGTGAAGCTATAAATGGCAATGTCGAGGGATCGGTGAGTGTGGTGGATGGCCGCGATAATGGCTGTGGCAACGCGGTTGCGGTCGGAGAAATAAGGCCCTCGGATGTCCCCGGAAGGTCCCGCGCCTGGAGCTGACACGGCGGCGTATCCCGCTGAAGCCGGAGCGCGAAACGATTTGGACAAATAACCCGCGGCCGCGGCAATTCCCACGACCCCGAGCAGGACAAGGTAAGAAGCTTTTCGGCTCATGTGGACTCCTTGTAATTGGCCGCCGTGGCGGGCTTAGCGTGGCGTCCCGCGTAACTTTTTACAACCCAGTGCGGCTTCCGTCATTCCGAGCGAAGCAAGGAATCCGCTTTTGCTTGGTGGAGAAGCAGATTTCCTTCGCTTTGCTCAGGACAGGCCTCGGGCCGATCAAGGGCACCGGCCCTCGGAATGACGCCGCATTGTAAACAAATACGCGGGACGCCATACTAGCTCCGCAACTCCGCCGACCGATGTCCTGTAGCGCTGGCCGTCCATCCAATGCCAAAAGTCACCAGCGATCCAATGACCACGTACCAGGTCCAGGCGATGTGGAGCCATCCGGCAGCGTTGGCGATGACCACGGCCGCGAGCGCCGCTAAGCCAGCGATAGCGCCGATTAGCGTGCCGCGGCCGGTCGCGCGGCGCGTGAGCGCCCCCAGCATGAATATCCCCAGCAAGCTGCCATAGGGCACGGACGCAATCGTCAACGCCAGTTCCAGCACGCTTTCATGAAGAAACTGCGAGAGGAGCGCAATCGCCAGCAGAATGCCCCCCCACGCCAAGGTTATACCGCGCGAAACGCGGAGATAGTGCGTTTGGTCCGCATCTGGGCGGATGAAGGGTTTGTAAAAATCCACCATAGAGCTCGAGGCAAGCGAATTGAATGCGGCACTCAGGTTGGCCATGGCCGAGGCGATAATCGCCGCGATCAGCAAACCCGCCAGACCTTGCGGCAATTCGCTGACGACAAACGTAGGGAAAATCTTGTCAGTCCGGCTGAAGGGATGAGGCGGAGGGAAGAAGTGATAATACGCGAACAGAACCACCCCTACGCACAGAAATAGTGCAAATTGAAACAAGATGACCAGGCCGCTTGAAAGGAGCGCCGCCTGGCTCTGCCGCTTATTTCGCGCCGCCAAAAGCCGCTGGACGATTAATTGATCGGTCCCGTCACTGGCGCTGGCGAGGAACGTTCCGCCAATCAGTCCGGACCAGAACAGATACGGTTGATGCCAGTTGAAGTGGAAATCAAAAACCCGGAACTTGTTCCCGGATACGCGGGCCAAACGCGCGACCTCCGCCCACCCGCCCGGAATCGCGTGGATCGCCACGCCCAACGCAAAAATCGTCCCCAGGATGTAAATGGTCAGTTGGGCCACGTCGGTCCAAATCACTGCCGTCAATCCGCCTTCAAACGTGTAGAACAGCGTCAGCAAAGTAATGATCAGCACGGCAGGAAACACGCCGGTCCTGAAGACCACCTCAATCATTATCGAAATGGCGAAGACGCGCACTCCTTCCGCCAGGGCGCGAGTAACAAGGAACAGGGCTGCCGTAAATATTTTCAGCGTGCGGCCAAAACGTCGCTCGATCAACTGGTAGGCGGTATAGATCTCGCCGGCAAAGTACTTGGGGATCAAAACGAAACTTACCACTACACGCGCCACCAGGTAGCCAAAGACGAGCTGTAGGAACGCCATATTCGTGGCATAGGCGATGCCTGGCGTGCTGATAATAGTCAGGATGCTGGTCTCAGCGGAAACGACCGAGAGGCCGATGGCCCACCAGGGAAGCTGGCGGCCGCCGAGAAAGTAATCGTGGAGACTCCGCTGGCGCTTGCCAAACCTCGCCCCCAAGGCCGTCACGCCCGCCAGATACCCGATTACGATGATCAGGTCGAGCCAGCTTATGGCCAATGGTTTCTCTCGTCACTCTGACTGGTTTGCGGCGCGGCTCCAACCTGTAATCTTGGCCACGAGCAGCACCCACCCCCGCTGCCACCGCCCC
>JAJYNF010000195.1 GCA_021786455.1 Acidobacteriota bacterium | reverse complement strand
GTGGAAACCGGTTTTTGCGCACAAAGTGGAGGGGAAAGATGAAGAAATTCAAGAGCGCATTCCGCATAGGGATGCTTCTGGCGATGCTTGGCGCGGTGCGAGGGCTTTACGCGCAAGCGAGCAAGCCCTCCAAGGTGTCGCCGCTCGAAATCCTTCAGCAAGCGCACCAGTACTTCGTCGAAGGGGATTGCGAAAAGGCGCGCCAGGATTATCTCCAGGTCCTCCCCTCGTTTCCCGACCGTTTCGACATTCTCAAGAACCTCGGCGATTGCTACTTCGCCATGGGGCCTCGCGATTATGGTCAGGCTGCGACATACTATGCCCGAGCCTATGCGCTCAATCCCCAATCGGCCGTCGTGGGCCTGCGGTTGAGCGAGTGCTACATGGCGCTCCACCGGTATCAAGCCGCAGCCCGCGTCGGCTTGACCTTAGCCCAGGAGCCCAACGCGCCCCCGGAAGCATGGCGGCGCGTCGCGGAAGCGTATGAAGACGCCAAGGATGAGTCCCGGGCGGCGTCGGCCTATCGTGCCTACCTCCAGCGCAATCCGGGCGACCTTCACGCTCGAGTGAGACTTGCCCGCATCGAGGCTGGGCAGAAATCTTATCAGCAGGCGCTCGAACAATATCAAATCATCCTCTCCACCAATCCCGACTATCCCGCCGCGTTGATCGGGAAGGGTGAGATTCTTTCGTGGGAAGGACAGCTCAACCCGAGCCTTGCGCTGTTTGACCGAGTCCTCCAGATGGAACCTAGCAATCCCGAGGCGCTATCCGGCAAAGCCTCTGTCCTGCTTTGGCAAGGACATGGCGAACAGGCACTGAGAATTTTCGGAAGTCTTCACCGGCGTTTTCCGAACGATGCGGATGTGTCACGAGGCTTGACCGAAGCACAAAATGCGGTCGAGCAAAAAGCATTTCTGGCCGCCAGGAAAGCTGGCGACGTTTCGGCGATTATCGCATACTATCACCAGCGACTCGCGCGCAATCCCCACGATGTGGACGCCCTGAAGGCCCTGATGGCTTTCACCGCTAATCCCCGTCAGTGCCGACAAAGCATCGCCTATGGCCGCCAAGCCCTAAAACTCTCCGCCGGAGATCCAGAGATTGAACTCGCCTTGGCGCGTTCCTTGACCCTTTGCCAAGACTACCATCGCGGGATTGCCCGTTACCGCGATTACCTCACGAACCACCCGAACGCTGAAGGGGCCCTGTACGAGCTCGGCGATACCTTGATGCGAGCTCACCACCTACCGGAGGCCATCGCCACCTTTCGCCAGTTGCTCCGCGTGGACCCCAAGAATTTAGGTGGACAAATCGGCGACGCTCAGGCGTTGGCGGCCACCGGCCAATACGATGCAGCAATGCAGGAATTTGACCTCGCTCTTCAGCAAGCCCCAAACAATTATGAAGCCTTGCAAGGCAAGGCGTATCTTCTGTATTACCAAAACCATTTTGCTCAGGCGCGCACGATTTTCCAGAGTCTCGAGGCCCGAAACCCGGCCGACCCCGAGAATGCGCAGGCTCTGCGGGACATCTCCAAGGCGGAAGAGCAAGCTCGCTGGGCGGCGCTCCGGCCCTCACCGGATGCCCCGCCGCAAGCATGGCTCAAATATTACCGCGAGAAACTGGCGAGCTACCCCAACGACCGAGAGGCCCTGAAGGGTTTAGCCTACGTCGAGGCAGAACTCAACAACGCTCCAGCGGCGATTGCGGGTTATCGCCACGTCCTGGAGCTCTATCCACACGACCGCGGAGCGACGCTGGAGCTGGCGCACCTGCTCAGCCTGGACAAGCAATACCTCGCCTCCATCCAGCTTTACCAAGAGGTTCTCAAGGAAACGCCAGACGATCCGACGGTTTTAGAAGATTTAGCGCGGGTGGAAGTATGGGCCGGAAACGATTCTTCGGCTCTCAAGATATATCAGCAGCTTCTTGCCTCGCAACCGAACAACACCGCCTACCAGTTGGAGGTGGGACGCCTGGAAGCGAGGCTTAAACAGTTTCCAGCGGCAGAAAACTCTCTGGCCGCCTTGCTGAGCGAGGAGCCTGAGAATCGTGATGCCCGCCTGGAGATCGCTCGGCTTGACCTGTCTCAAGGCCAAGTTGAGAATGCGCTTAAGAATTATGAGATCTTGTTGAAGCACAACCCGCAAGATCCCGACGCTCTGTTGGGTCAAGCGCAAATTGATTATCGCCAGGGTAGATTTTCCGAGGCTCGCGCCTCGGCCGCGCATGCCCTTCGGGCTCGACCCAAGGACTTCTCAGGACTGTTCTTGATGGCCAGCATCGAGCATGCCCGCAGCCAGCGCAAACAAGCTCTTCAGTTCCTTCATCAAGCCGATGAGGTAAGCCCTGGCAATCCCGAGGTGGAAGCGCTGCGGCAACAAATTCTTTCGGAATCCACCGTGACGGTTTCGACCACGGCGGCTTACGCGCGCGAAATTGGTCCGCCCTCGTCCTCCGGAAAGACAACCGGCTTGGCCAACGAAGACCTCCGCATGTTTACTTATGGAACCACGGTGGCAGCGTCGCTGATGCCCAAGACGACTTCCTTTTTCACCTTCAACTCCATGCCGTCGGATAGCCCGCCGGGACCCTTTCGAAACGCCCTAGGCGAGCAACTCCCAACCGGCATCACCGGGGCAGCCGGCCCTTCGGAATATCTCTACCGCCAATCCACTCGGATCACCCCTCATTTCACTGTGCGGGCGGGCGTTGGCATGGTGCGCTTTGGCCCCGGCGATCTAGTCAGCCTCGGAGGCCAACCCGAGCTGGTTCCGTCAGCGAAGGAGCGAGTGCTGTGGCAGGCCGGAATCAGCTATACACCCACCGCGCACTGGGACATTGCCTTTGACGCCATTCGATTTCCCTATGCATACACCCCTGTGGCAGCGCGATTCGGCTTGGTCGAGGATGAGTTCCGCGCCCAGGCCACGTATTTCTTTAACCCGCGCACGCACCTCCGTTTGGCCTACGCATACGGGCTTTTCTCGACGCAGAACTACGAACATTTCAACTCAATATCCGGCGCGAGCCTCGGCAGCTATGCGGATACAGACCGCGCTCACTTCGGTTGGTTGAGTTTCAATCACACCTTTTACCAGTCGGAGCGATTTTCTCTCGATGGAGGCTACTCTGGCCGCATTTACGGCTTTACCCACCGACAACATCCTTTCCTTGGATTTTACAACCCCAATCTCTATCAACTCCATGAGTTGGTTTCACGAGTGTATGGAAAGTTTTGGGGGCCCATCGGTTACGACCTCAGCGGTGGCTTCGGCGTTCAGCAGGCTGGCCGAGGGCAGGCAATTACCCGCGCCTGGGACGTCACACCCGCCTTTTCTCTCCGTGTCTCTCGGTCCCTTCTTCTGACGTTGAGTTACACTCATTACAATACGGCCCAAGCTTTGGGTCCGCTGCGGGGCAACGCCGTACAACTCAATTCCCAATGGAAGTTTTGAAAAGTCGCGCGCCTCGTGGCTGTGGATACTGCCGGGCGACTGACCTGACGGGCCGCCGTTTCGGCAACCGCGGTTTGATTGTGGTAAGATAACCGCGCTGCCCAGTCCGAGGGCTCGGGCAATGGGGTGCCGCTAGGGTTCCCAGGCAATCTACGAATCGCAGCATTGGGGTTCAGTGGCCCTTGAGGTGCCGCTGGGGAGTCCATTCTTGATGCCGAAACCCGAATCCAGGATCGTTTCGCTTCCGATCCGCATGGCCCAGCGGGTTGTGGACCTGATACTCATGGTGGCTATCGCAGGCTACATTATTCTTTTCGCTCTTCAATTCATCCCGTCCAGCCCTATCAACCATTCGGCATGGGTGCGTCAGCTACACCGCATCGAAGATCCGGGAATCGCCATCCCGGCGGGTTGGGTCGGATTGCATTGGCCTGCGCGCGCCGGCTTCAGCTTTCTTCCGTTGGGAGGAGCCTTCGGGGTCTGGCTTGTTAAAATCGTCGTGGATGCTTTGTTCTTGGCGGCTTCCCGCGCTCTGGAGCGGGTGGTCACTGGCAAGCCATCCGCCGTTGGCGCGGAAGGGTGGAGTCACGAAAATGCTATGACCGCGGATTCTGAAAAAGCCCGGGAAGAGCTTCTCCGGCGATATCGAGAGATTGAAAGTGCCTTGAGAAGCACGGGGCGCAAACGTTGCGTCTTCCTCGCCGTTGATGTGGCCGCTTCCACGGGTATGAAGATCGGCGAGAGCGAAGCCAATATCGCGGCGACTTTTCAGGCGTATGAAGAGATGCTGAAGAAAATCTTCGATCAGTTTGCCGCGTGGAAGCAGGCGTGGACTCCCGATGGCGTCATGGTCTGCTTTCTTCACCCTGACTTGGCGCTAGGCGCTGCCCAACGGATTCTCCAAAGCTTGAAAACTTTTAACCAAACCGAGAACAAGCTTCGGACACCATTTCAGATTCGGTGCGGGATGAATGAGGGCGAGGTGCCGATCTTTGAGGACAGCAAATTAGAGAAAATCGCTGATCAAACGATTGATGTGGCCGGCCACCTTCAAAAACAAGCCACTCCCAACAGGATCTGGGTCACGGAAGAACTCTACCAGCTTTTCACGGAAAAGGCCGGGTTTAGCCCCACCGAGGCGCAAGTGGACGGACGCAAGGTTCATGAATGGCGGCTCCCTTCCACTTCAGGCGAGGCATGAGCAGGATAGGAAGCAGGCTGCTCCTTCAGACCCAGTCGAAGGCGCCTCGCTTCCACAACCAAATGTAGCCGACGATCAGGATGCCGAGAAAGACCAACATTTCGCCCAGGCCGAAAAGGCCCAGGGCGCGGAACTGAACCGCCCACGGGAACAAAAAAATCGTCTCCACGTCGAAGACCACGAACAGAAGCGCCACGACGTAGTAACGAACGGTATAGCGTCCGCGAGCGCCTGATTCGGGGGTGATGCCACATTCATAAGGCATCACCTTCTCTTCGGTGGGCGCGGGCCGCGGACGGACGAACTTTGCCACCCAAAGCGTTGCGATGGGGAAAAACGCCGCAATCGCCGCGAAAATCAGAATGGGACCGTACGTCCGAAGCACCTTTGGTTTTCCTCGCGAAATTATTGTATCACCCTTGCGCTGCGCTGGCGCATGGCGGATGGGTGCGGATCACCCGCTTCCGAAAGCGCGCCTTCAATCAGCGATCGGGTGTTCAGTTCGGCCTCGCATGAGGTCCACAGCGTGGGGCAGAAGATCAGCGATGCTGGCCAGCGATTCGATCGCTCCGCGTGGACTGCCTGGCAGATTTACGATGAGGGTTTTTCCTCGCGCCCCGGCCACGCCACGCGAAAGCGCCGCCCGCGGCGTTCTCTGAGCGCCTTGAGCGCGCATTAATTCGGCAAGCCCCGGCGCCTCCCGTTCGAGCACAGCACGCGTCGCCTCCGGAGTGTAATCGCGCGGTCCCAAGCCGGTGCCACCGGTTGTAAAAATGGCGTCACAGCCGTCCGCGTCAGCCCATGCTTTCAGCTTACTTTGGATCGCCTCAGGGTCGTCCGGTAGAATCTCCACTTCGAGCACCGCCCACCCCCGCTGCGCCAGGAAGTCGCGCACTGCCGGCCCGGAGCTGTCGTGGCGCTCGCTTGTTGCGGCGGCGTCGCTCAAAACCAGAACCCGCGCGCGCAAATCCATTGCAACGTCTCCCACAGGGTCGGGCTCAGCCGGTGCTATTGGCGTCTCGGTTCGCCTCGTCGAGCAGCCGCAGCCCTTCCATCATTAACCCTTGGGTGGACTGGGTTGTGGTTTGCTCCGTGGTCGTTCGGCTGAAATCCACTTCCCACTCGCCGTCCGTCCACCTCAGAACCTTATAAACCGCCTGATCGCCAACCTCGCTCCCGTAAACCGCATGAACCACCTGTCCGTCGCGGAAATACATCGTGCACAATTCCGCGTTGGAGCGCAAAATCAACGCACAAGTCTTCCGGCCCTGTTCGAGCGATTGCATCCAATCCATCAGATTCATCTCGCTCAATCGTCCCGAAATCGCGCCGCCGCGGGCTCCCATCGCCTCGGTTTTTTGCTGAATCAGGCGCGCCGTGATCCGTCGCGCCTGCTTTGCCAGTTCGCGCACGAAAAACGGCTTGACAAAGTAGTCTTCCACCCCCTCGACCATGCGCAGACGCTCGTCAATCTCCTTTTGCGAAGCCAGGAATACGAAGGGAATATCCGTGGTTTCTCTGCGCGCGCGAAGCTTTTCAAATAACGCCCGGCCGTCCATCACCGGCATAGAGTAGTCGGCAATAATGAGGTCTGGCCGGGTCTCGATTGCTTTCATCAAGGCGTCGGCACCGTCGCTGGCAGCAATCAGCTCCCCTGCCTTCTCCAGGCTCTGCGCCAGCAACTTAAGGGTTGTGGGGTTGTCATCCACAATGAGAATTTTAAGGGTGGTGGTCGTCACGGATTTAGTCCCCGGCGTTAGGGTCGCCGGGGACTCGAAAGTTCCCCTGGCGTCGGTAGGTTCCCGACTTTCCGCCGCGCTTTTCCTCCAGGCGCAGGTCGGCAATCTCCATGCTGCGATCCAGCGCCTTGCACATATCGTACACCGTCAGCGCGCCCACGGCAGCGGCAGTCAGTGCCTCCATCTCGACGCCGGTGGGGCCTTGGCTCCGAATCTCGGAGCCAATCCGCACGCCATTGTTACAAAATTCCGCCCGAACATCAACGTGCGTCAAAAGCAGAGTTGATTCCGCTGTGT
>JAJYNF010000233.1 GCA_021786455.1 Acidobacteriota bacterium | reverse complement strand
CTCAGCCCCGAGGAGGACAATCGAATCCATGCGCGGGTTTTCGACGCTGTTCCAGGACGGGCCCGCCTGCCGAAATGGCGGTTGTTTTGGCCGCTGATACCTGCCGGAGGCGTAGCTGTTTTACTGTTCGCCTGGCTTTTGACCCATTTTGGGCGCACGAATTATAGGCGCAAGGCCGCTTCATCCCCCCTGGCCGGACCCACGATGGCCGTCAAGGAAGGAGTTTTCGCTCTCGAGAAGCCCGCTGCGGCGCTTGGCGTTCCTTTGTTGATGCGCGGCGCGTCCAGCGGCCGCCAGCGATACCTCGCCGATCTCTCTCTCGCCCTCGCGCCGTATCAATCCGGCGACTATGCTAAGGCGATCCGACGTCTCCAGCCTCTTACCAAAAAGTACCCGCAGAGCGCCAGGGTTCCGTTCTACCTCGGCGTGTCCAGGCTCTTGAAAGGCGACAATGCCGCCGCTGCCCCAAGCCTGAAGCGTGCCGTCGCGCTCGCGCATGGCCCGTTTTCGGAGGAATGTCGGTGGTATTTGGCCCTCGCAAACGTTCGTTCCGGCCAGGCAGCGGAGGCGGCAACAATCTTGGAAAGCTTGTGTCGCTCGTCGGGGGCCTATGCGGCTCGCTCCTGCGCCGGACTCAAAGCATTGTCAATGCCCGGCCAACCCATACGGTCGAGGTGAGACGTGCAGGAGAACCTCCGGACTAACCGCCTGCGTGCGTGGCTTGTCTCAGCGGCTCTGGCCGTTTCCGCCGTCATTGTTCCCAAGCCCCGTCCTTGCGAAGCGCAACAGAGCTGCGGGACCAAGGAAGCCTGCAATCAACGGGTCCGCGAAAAGGAAACTCACTCCTCAGTTGAAGATGCCCTCCGCGCGGGCTTCTCACTTTACGAGCTGAGCCAATACGCACAAGCGACGAGGCAATTTCAACGGGCGCTTTTGCTGGCGGAGCGGGAGCACGATGCGGCCGGTGAGGCAGACGCGCATCGCGGCCTCGGGGAAGTTTTCCTCAAGGAATCGCGTTACGGCGCGGCACAGGGAATATTGGAGGAAGCCTTAGCCGAGTATCAGGCTGAGGCGGATTCCCTGGGCGCAGCCCGGGACCTGCAAGCGCTGGGAACGCTCGCTCGCCTCAAGGGCGATTGGAAAACCGCCCGCCAGCTCTACCAGCAATCGCTGTCGGTTTTTGAACATCGTCATTCTCTCCGTGACGAGGCTAGTGTTCTGCAAGCTCTTGACGGCGACCCGTCTTTGACTCCCGCCGAGCAGGAATTGCAGATTCAGGACGGTCTCTCTCTGGCGCGCCAGACCCACGACGAGGAACTCCAGGGCGACTTCCTCCATGACTGGGCCGATGCCATTTATGTGCAAGGTAATTACGCTCAAGCAATCGAGAAGCTTGATCAGGCTCGGCCTTGTTTTCGACATTCGGGCGACCTCTTTTCCCTCGGCCGGCTTTTGACGAGCGAAGGCAGAATCTTCCGGGCGAGCGGACAACCCTCGCAGGCGATCAAATTCTACAAGCGGGGTTTGCGCATTCAGCGTGAAATCGGAGATAAAATCGGAGCCGTCCAGAACCTGAATGCGCTGGGAATTGCTTACAGCCAACTGGGAGAGCAAGGAAGGGCCTTATGGGAGTACGAATCGGGCTTGGCGCTTGCCCGGCAAACAGGCTCGCCGGGGGTCGTCAACTTTATGCTCGGCAGTCTAGCCGGCGAGTACCTCACGATGCGCCGCTACGAGCTTGCAGCGTCTTTATTGAGACAGGTGCTGGCCCGAGAAAAGAGCTCCTTTCTTCTCTTCTACCGGTATTCCGAGCTCAGCGCGGCCGAATATGGGCTCGGACAGTACCAGGCTGCTTTGAATGCCGCCAACGAGGCTTTGCGTTTACGTCGAGATGCCCCGCGGGAAGCGCTCGTTAATGCGCTCTTTCGCCGCGCGCAGGCCGAACAGAAGCTTGGACGGAACGACGAAGCGCTCGCGGACGTCAACGCCTCCCTTGACACCTTGGAACAGATCCGTTCTCGCCTTGCACCGACGGACCTGATGAGGCGAGATTTTACGGACCGAAACCACCGCGTTTACGACTTGGCCATTGCCCTTTATGAGCGGCAGGGAAGCGTCCGCCAGGCCCTTGATGTGGCTGAAACAGCTCGAGCAAGAGAGTTTGATGATTTATTGGCGAGCCGCAGCGCCCGTCCGAACCGCGGCGAGCGCAAAGCCGCCGCCGCCGCTTTCAAACTGGAAGCCCAGAACGCTCGTTCCGGCGCCAGCGCGCCCGTGGCCCATAAACCGGCTGCGATCCAGTTAGCCCTGCGCGGCGGTGAAATCCCTGGTCAAAGAATAACATCTGTTCCCGCTGCACCGGCCCGACTGGAAAGCTTTGTTGACTGGAAGCCGTTGACATGCGCGCAGATGTTTCAGCTAGCAAGCCATCTGCGGTCCACCATCCTGAGCTATTGGGTGACAAGCGACATCACCTACATCTGGGTGGTGCGGCCGGACGACGGCATCTATTCAGTTCCGGTCGCCGTTTCTTCCGAACGATTGAAGCGCTTGATCGCCGAGGTTTGGCCGAAGCCCCTCCTCGAACCGGTGGGAGCAGGCCGGGGCGCTCGGAGCGGCGAAGAACTCACTTTCAACTCCCACGACAAGCAGGATTGGCGCCGGCTGGATGAATTCCTCATCCAGCCGATCGAAAAATACCTTCCTTCCAGCGAAGGGAGCCTGCTGACGATCGAACCGCACGGGCCGTTGCTCCAACTTCCCTTCGCGGCGCTGATCGGCCAACACGGGCGCTATTTAATCGAGCGCTACCGACTGGACTATACGCCTTCGCTCTCCCTGTTTCGACTGACGGAACGGCCGGAGAAGGAAGCGGATTCACTTCCGCCTCGTTTTATTCTCGTCGCGGACCCTGCCGATTTGCCTCCGTTGGCCGGCGGCAAATTCCTTTCCGCGCTTCCGGGTGCGCGTCGCGAAGTATCGGCTATCGCCCGGCTTGTTCCCGCGAACGAAGTCACGATGCTCGTGGGCGGCTTGGCCCAGGAAAGGCTTGTTGACTCGCAACTTCCCGCCGCTACGGTCATCCATTTCGCCACACATGCCATCATGAATAATGAACATCCAAGCAAGTCTTACTTGGCGCTGGGCATGAACGGGCATGAGGGGGGCCGGCTGACGACGGACGATGTTTACGGCCTGAACCTGCATGCCAGTCTGGTCTTCCTCAGTTCGTGCCGCACGGGGATGGGCAAGGTTTCAAGTGACGGGATCATCGGCCTGACGCGGGCGTTTTTCTATGCCGGCACGGCTTCGGTCATCGCCAGCTTGTGGGATGTTTCGGACCAGACCACGGAGCGTCTGGTTCCGACCTTCTACCGTTACTGGCTTGCGAATCACGACAAAAGCAAGGCCCTGCGCGAAGCTCAACTTCACTTGCTCCGCGACCTCCGGGCGGGTCGCGTCAGGGTTCGCACTCCTGAAGGAACTTTCATTCTTCCTGAAGACCCGGTTCTCTGGTCCAGTTTCATTCTTGAAGGGGAACCGCGGTAGGCCCTCGCTTGCCCTCCAGCCGGCATCGAATTTCCAGCCGACTTGAATACCGGCCCCAGCCTCCTGCTCTTCTTCCGGTTTGACCTTCTCAAACGTAATAGAGGCATAGCCAAGTGGATGCCGCTAACAAGCGGCGCGTGTCCGCATCGTGCGGACGAAGAGGGCGAAGGGAGGCGGGTATGAGAAAACACTGTACACGCGTCGTCGTTTGGGCAGTTTTCGGGCTCGTGCTGGGGACGGCAGTGGAGGTTCCGCGCGTCTGTCGCGCGCAGCAATCCTCTTCCGGGCCCCAGTACATCGTGGGGATCCTGCCATTTTCCGACCTCAGTGGGAATCCTGATCTTGGCCAGCTTGCCTCTGTTCTCCCGGCCATGATGCAAGTTTCCTTGCTCAATCGCACGTCACTGATTCCACGGCAAATTCAACCCGGGCCACAGGCCGCCGCAGGCGCACAGCAGATCATGGATGTCCCCACCGCGGCCCAGGTCGGGCAAACCAACGGGGTGGACTTGGTGGTCGTTGGGACGATCCTCAGTGGCGACGTGAAGACGAAACAGGGCTCGTTTAGTTTGGGCAGCTTCCATGGTTTTGGAGTAGGCGGCAACACCAACAGCCAAAGCTCGATGGTGGTGATTCAAGCGACGCTAGTGGACGTAGGCCGCGGGGTTTCCCTGGGCGTGTTCAGGGCGAGGGGAAAAGACAGTGAAACCCACATTGACCCCAACGCCACGTCGAATTACGGCAACATGAATATGCAAAGCTCCCAGTTTCAGACATCTTCCCTCGGCAAAGCAACGCACGCGGCGCTCGGCGACTTGACCCGGCAACTGGCGGCGGCGCTCAAGAAATTCACACCGGCGGAGAGCCCGACGCCCGGTGCCTCGGCCGCGTCCGGCGCCCCGGTCGCACCCACCGCCGCGCCCGCTCCCACGACCGCGCCGCAGGGTCAGGCGCCGCCTTCCGCCCCCACCTCTCAGGCGGGAAACCCCGGCCCACCCGTTGCACCCGGCGGAAACCCGCAAAGCTCTCCTGGCGCGGCAACGCCAATGCCGGCAGCTTCCTCCGCGCCTATAACGATTCCGGCGGGAACTAAAATCGAGGCTAAATACATGCAGGGTGTCGGGCCTACGCTAAAGCCGGAAGAGCAGGTGGCTATTCTTTTCGTGGACACCATTGATGACTTGGAGCATAACTACTGCGAACGGAAGCTCAACCGCCTGTGCTCTCTCGATGAGCTGATTACTGGGGTTAGCGCGGGTGGGAGCGTATTCGGATTGAGCCAGAATCCCCACCAGGACCCGAATTACCACTACACGCTGACCATTTCGGGAGGCAATTACCAGATTGCAGCCGTTCCACAGCGTGCAGGTCTGGGCGGCTTTCTCTGCCAGGGCACCGGAGCCTTCGATAACTCCAATTTCTACTACAACTCGCAAGGCATCGCCACCACGGCCAGCAGGGAGCTGGGGAGCGTCGGCTTCGAGGGTTGGGGCTTTTTGCGGCAGTGAGGCTGGGTCTGTCCCAGCAGGAATTTCCATCTTCCGCAATGGGGGGAATCAAATCCGGAGCCGGAAATAACTGAGCAATGTCCCTCGCGAGTCACGGCCCGCGCGCGAGGATTTCACCTTGGCGCCCGCCGGGGCGAGATTTCATTTTTCGGAAAGCGGAGGAATGAAATGCGCAAGCTGCTACTAGCAGTTGACTTTACCCTGGCGATTCTCTTTGCGGTGGGAGCCGCACGGCTATCTCTCGCTCAAGGGAACGCCGGAGTATTTAACTCAAGGCCGACGAACGCTACGCTCACTGGTGTTGTCCAATCCAACGCCCTCTCGACTCCTTGGATCCTCTTGAAATGGGGCACGGCGAGCAACGATGTGGCCCATGTGTTTATCTGGAATGGCACCAAGTTCGTTGAGAACGGGCGCCCCGTGCTGAGGTCGGCGCTGCAACCTAATGCCCGAGCGCAGGTCACCGGCTATTACTACGGAAGCCAACTTACGTTCACGACGAAATTCTACGCGACCCAAATTGCCATTCTGCCAGCGGGAGTCGCGGGACCGGCGAAGTCCCCAGGGTTCAGCACCTATCACCCGCCCGCGATAGGCTATCGGCCCCCCACGGCTCAGCCCAGCGGCTCGGAAGGGAAGCTACCGCCCAACTCCGCGCCGCCTGGGGGACCGGCAGTCGGAGGCGTGGTGGCTCGACTGACCCCCGCGCGGTGCACAGCCGGCAATCCCACCCGCATCTATTTCACGGGCCGCATCACTGTCACGGCAAACGGCAGCGCAGCGGTCCGCTACCGCTGGTTCCGCAGCGATGGAGCAACGGGCCCCATCCTCTCGGCTATGCCGTCTCGGATATCTCCCACAAACGTCACGGATGAGTGGGACCGCTGGGATCGGAACCCCTCGGGTTGGGAAGCGGTCGAGATTGTCTCCCTAAATGGTCGTCCGACGAACATTCAATCGAACCACGCCACCTTTGCCTGCTCCGCTGGGGCGCCCGCCGCGAGCCCTCAACCTCCTGCGGCTCGAACCGCTCTGCCCGGCGTCACAACGCTCACAGGCGTCATTCAAAACCTGCGGGTCGGCTGGCTTCAACTTGCCGTCGCCGGCCGCGCGGCGATCTGGGTGCGCGATTTCGGTGCCCGGATTCTGCAGAACGGCCGCCCTATAGGCGCAAACTTCCTGCGTGTCGGCGAGCGTGTCCAGGTCCAGGGTCGCATGGTCGGCGCGCAATTGTATGCCACTGAGATTTCCGTCGTCGCGTCGGAAAGTGCTCCGCAGCAGACCCCACTAAAGTTGGGCACAGTTAAACAAAAACCGGTGACTCTCGCGTCGGAAGGCGCTCCCGTGCGGACTCCACCCGCCACAGGCGCCATTAGCCGTGCGGCAAACGCTCATGTGCAGCCTCCTGCTTCAACACCGAAGTTTGCCTTCAGGGCATCACCTTCCCCTTCGAATGCTAAGGCGGTGCCAGCGGCCAATTCCAGTGTAAGCGCCTTGGGCGCGCCAAAAGTGGTCGGCAATCAGCTTTCCTGGGCCGGCAAAACCCTTCCCCTGGCGCCAGCCGGCCCAGGTTTTTCGCGCATGCGCCAGCAAGTACTGAAGAAGGCGACCTCTTACCAGGCGGCACATAAGCCGTTGCTGCAGCTTAGCCTTCGG
>JAJYNF010000074.1 GCA_021786455.1 Acidobacteriota bacterium | reverse complement strand
TTTGGTGGAAGGCGCAATGCTGGTCGCGGGGATTTACCTTTATCTGAAAGCCACGCGGGCGTTGGACCTGGCTGGCGACCTGGCCTTCTGGCTGCTCATCGCCCTTATCGTTGTCATCTATGTCGGCGGCATCTTTGGCCCTCCACCGCCCAGCCGCCGCGCGCTTGAAGCGATGGCCCTGGGTTTGTGGTTGATCCCTGCTTGGGGATATTGGATTGACCGCCATCGGGAGCTGCGGGCGTAACCGGTCAATCCGTCCTCTGCTGCCTTGGCGCTGCGCCCTCGCTGCTCAATCTTGCGCGACTCACCTCAAGGCATCAATGTTTGAAGTTGACTTAAAAGGGATGGCAACGATGGGGCATTCCATGAGGTATTGAAGATGCCGTAGTTTTCTAGCTCGCCATAAGTTCGGCCGGCGTTCGGGTAGTCCGAATCCGTGCCATTGACCGGCCAATAGCCCCAGTCGAGGCTGTTGGCTTGGATATACCGCGCGATCATTTGAAACCAGAAGCCTAAATCAGCATTGTTGGTGCTGTTCACGCAGGTGCTAGAAGTGTTGCAAGTTCCGAATTCACCGAGCCAAAGCGGCTGGGGATTGGAGCCCGTAACCAGATAACCCCACTGCGGGGTGATTCGATTAACCCAATCGTTATAGCTCGTCAGCGGATTTCCTGAGTAGAAAAATCCGTAATTGTGCGCTTCATAGACAACGCGATTCGGCGCGCTGAGAACGATCGGCAGAGCGCTCACTCCGGAGAGGTCTCCCGCGTAGTTGACGCCCTCGACGAAAACCAGCAGGTTAGGGTTAATACCGAGCACCGCATTGCCTCCCCGTTCGGCGGCCGCGTGCCAGTCGGTGTCCGCTGGGCCGCCCCAACTGGCGCATAGAGTGCTCCCATTCATCGTCACGCAACGCGGCTCATTCCTCAGATCCACGCCGATAACGTCGGGTTGGTCCAGGTAACGGCTGGCCATTCCCTGCCAGTCTTTGATCCAGCTCGATTCCGGATACGCAGTGTTATACCACAGGCCATTTCCGTCCGAGTCGCTGCAGCACCAGATGGCGTTACTCACGTGGTTGTCGAGAATCACCATGAGGTGGTTGGCCGCAAGCGTATTCACCACTTGATCGAAAATATCCAAAGCGTGCATTCCCATGAGGGTGGGATTGGCCGCCAGGAGGTTACTTGCCACCACCGCATTGTTTTCATACATTTGATTGGACCACTGTAACCGCACGGCGTTAAAGCCCCATCCGCGGAGTTCGGAGGCAATCTCGTCAAGGCCTTGATAAGCCAATCCGCCAACAACTTCATCCGGCCCTTCGGCCCCGTACCAGTTGAACGCCTTCAGCCGCACCCGCTGGCCGTTTGCGTCAACGATAAACCGTCCGCTAGTGTGCAACGGAAATGAAACCGTCGTGGCCGAGGGTGGCGCGGGCGAGAGAGAGTGCTGTTGTGCGCCGCCGCAAGCCAATATGGGGAGAACAAGGGCTGTTAACAAGAGACCCGTGCTGGCGGAGCGCACGCGACCGCCTCCACGTGGATGAGTGCCCAATAGGAACATCTCCCGAAGATTATAAGGCAACGCGGGGAAATGGGTTACGGGCGATGATGTAGTCGCGGCGGACCCTGCCAGGCGGGGGGAGGGCCGGCAATGTCAAGCGGTCGCGTAAGCCGAATCTCCAGCGTGGTGCCCGGCCTCAGCAGAATGCTCTTGCTGTGGCTGGTGAGCAGCAAGACTAGGCCACCGACGCCGGCGGATGCAGCGGATAGCGCACTCACACCTCCCAGGCCGCTGGCGTCAATCACGCTGCTGGTATCCACGGGAGAAGGAGTGGTGTTGGCTTTTACGGCCCCGGCGGATTGGTCTCCGTCCTTGGCTGTCTTTAATCGCTCTCCTGCAAGCGAATAAACGATGCACTCGATGGGCCGCGTTGTCCCGTCGGCAAGGGTTAGGCTTACAAAGCGGAGGCTAAGCTGCGCCCTGCCCATCAATCGTCCAGGCTGGACAACGCCGGTGACGAAACCCTTAACGTAACTGTGGGCGGGAATCAACATCCTGTCCCCCAAAGTCACCGGAAAAGTAGTTTCCCCGTAAACTGCCTCGTCGGAGTACGCCGTTCGAGAGTTGATGGTGTTGTTGATGCGGAGGGGAATGATGGTCCCTTGCGGCACGACCATGCCGGCGCGGGCGGTCGCGCGCGAGGCGTCCGGATCCGGTTTGGTAAGGGCAGAAGCGGCACACACCCTCACCGTCGCCAAAGTGAGAGCGATGGCGATGAGGCGCGCGGTTTGGTGCGCTATCGAAAAACGCTTCATCGTTTTAACTTCCGAATTGAACCTTCCCCTCTTTAGCATTAGGATGTAATGCAAGAGGGTTCAGGTTGCCGGTAAGACGCGGGAAGAAGCTGGGCGACCCGCCGGGTTCGCCATGCCGAGGCATTCAGCGGGATTGTCGCGGTTTTCGGAAACTTCCACGCCCACAAACGACGGCGCGCGCTTAAGAATGATGCTGCACCCATTCAGCGATCTGGCGGATCGCTCGACGGATGACCTCTCGGCCGCGGCCTCCAACTCCCGCGCCCGGACTAAGACTTCAAAGGCGCCTTCGTCGCCGAGTTGCCACATCCGCTCCGCAAGGCGCAACGAAGAAGCCGTTCTGGTTACTTTCGTGTTCAATGCTTATCCTTCATCTCGTGCCGTCGAATGATTGTCATAACCGGTTCGTGTCCGGCCTCTTAACCATCTGCTAGGCAATGCCTGAAGCAAAGATCAACGGACACCCACGGTCGGGTCCAACTGACTTTTTGAGAGCCGCGGCCGGTGCGTACATTTGATGGCGGGGTCTTTTCCGCGCCTCGGTAACGAATAAAGCCGGGCCCCGTCGGCGCCGAGCTAATCGGGTTGCCGCCGCGGCACTTCGTTCACCCCCATGAAGTAACCCTTTGGCAGCACGGATTGCGAGCTTGCCATTCCCATGTTGAATGCGCCTTGAGCTTATGTCATCCAGGTTCTAGGCTGGCGTAAGGCGTTTAGCTTGTCAAGCGAGACAGGAATCCCCGAGGGTCTGCCGGCAAATTGCCGCGCCATGCTGAATGCCGGGGGCACACGCGAGTGAAATCGGTGGTTGCGGCCATTTCCGCAGGATGGTAATTTTAAGGCGGAGAGGCTGCGAGCCTGATGGGGCCTTCTGTATAGGCAAGCGGAGACAAGATGCGCTGGTCTTGGAAAATCGGCGAAGTGGCTGGCATCGGGATTTACATCCACGCCACCTTCTGGCTCTTGATAGCTTTTATTCTGGTCGAAGACTGGAGCCAAAGGCACAGTGTGGGCGCTGCGGTGTACGGCGCGATCTTCGTCTTTGTCATCTTTGGCTGCATTGTGCTGCACGAGCTAGGCCATGCTCTCACGGCACTGCACTTTGGCGTCAAAACCCGAGACATCACTTTGTTGCCGATTGGCGGCCTGGCCCGCCTGGAGCGCGTGCCGGACCAGCCGCTTCAGGAACTGTGGGTTGCCTTGGCGGGGCCAGCGGTCAATGTGGTAATCGCCCTGGTGCTATACGGCATCCTTCTCGCGGCGGGTCTCCACGCCAACATTACCCAGTTCCGGTGGCAGGGTGGGAACTTCCTGAACAAGCTGATGGTCGTCAATATCTGGTTGGTGCTTTTCAACATGATTCCCGCTTTCCCGATGGATGGCGGACGGGCGCTGAGAGCTCTGTTGGCGACTAAGATGGAATTCACGCAGGCGACTCACATCGCCGCCAGAATTGGTCAGGGTATCGCCTATCTGTTTGGTCTGCTGGGCTTGTTCACCGATCCCTTTTTGCTGTTCATTGCGCTTTTCGTGTGGATGGGAGCCGAGCAGGAGTCTGCCATGGCGCAAATGCATAGCTGGGTGGGGAATATTCCTGTTGGCCGGGTGATGGTCAGGGATTTCCGCTCGTTGCAGCCGGACGACCCTCTGACGGATGCGATCGAGCATACCCTGTCCGGCTGGCAATACGATTTTCCCGTCGTTTTCGGCGACCATGTCCTCGGCGTTCTGACTCGTGAAGATATGTTGAAGGCGCTGACTCGAGGGGGAGCTGCAGGACGGGTGCGCGACGCCATGCGCCGCAATGTGCCCGTCGCCGACTCTTACGATATGCTCGAGCACACCTTGCCGATGTTCCACGAATGCCATTGCCGCTCGCTGCCGGTCGAGCACGATGGCCGGCTGGTGGGCATGTTGACGATGGACAACGTGGGAGAATTTCTGGCAGTTCAGTCGGCCCTGCGGCGCGCCAGTGGGAAAGGAAACAAAAGCGTTGGCCAGCCTCCGCCGCAAGCCGAGAACATATTCTAAAGGACAAAGAATAAAGAGCGCGGAATCAAAGGCCGTGGTGAAATGGCAAAGCGGTATTTTGTTTATCGCAAGCTCGACGAGCTCCGTTCCGACGCGGAGCATCAAGGCATGGATTTGCCTCTGATTGAAGACCGCGAGGAAATTTGACACCTGCTCGGCCGACCGGTCGAGATTCGTTCGGGAGACTAGGGTTGGCGCGTGGGCAATTCAATCGCCATCCACCCGATGGAGGGCTGCGACGGAAACCTGGACGGCTCGCCCGGCGATTTGACTTTTCGGCGATATCGCCGTTTTGGCGAGAGTGGCGCGAAGCTGATTTGGTTTGAGGCTTGCGCCGTCGCTGAGGAAGGACGCGCCAATCCGAGGCGACTGTGGATTCATCGAGCGTCGGTATCGGCGCTTAAGCGTTTGCTCGCAGTGTGCCGGCAGGCGCACCGGGAACGATACGGATCACTCGATGGGCTGGTAACCGTGTTGCAGTTGACACATTCGGGGCGATATGCGTCGCCAAAGCCGCTCGTGGCTTATCCTCACCCAGTCCTCGACCGCTGGCCGACGGTCGGGCCTGTATCGGCCCCCCCACGGGCCACGCCCCCGCAGGTAACGGGCGACGAACACCTCGAAGCTCTCGAAGATAAATTTGCCGAGGCGTCCGCGTGGGCGCGGGAAATCGGGTTTGATGGCGTGGATTTGAAGATGACTCACGGCTATCTGCTTTCGGAGCTGCTGAGCGCCCGGGCGAGGCCAGGGTCTTACGGCGGCGATCTTAGCGGACGGGCCACCTTTGCCGTGCGTACCCTCCAAAAGATTCGCCAGCGTGCGGGCAAAGATTTTCTGCTGGCGGATCGCCTGGGGGTTTATGATGGCGTTCCGTACTGTACGTCGGACGGAAAAGCCGAGGGGGTGCCGCGAGATTTCCCCCGGCCGTATCAGTTCGGTTCTGGGGTGCGAGCCGAGAATCCTTTGCACATGGATTTATCGGAGCCGCTGCGATTCATCGGGCATCTCCGCGACGCCGGACTCGGATTGCTGAACGTCTCCATGGGAATTCCATACGCCAACCCGCACCTTTCGCGGCCTTATGAAAAACCCAACGAGGGGGTGTATGAAACTCCCGAGCATCCGCTTCTCGGCGTCGCCCGCCACTTCAAGGCCCAGGCGGTGATTCAGGAGGCGTATCCTGATTTGGCAGTTGTCGGAGCCGGTTATAGCTGGCTCCAGCATTTTTTGATTCATGCCGCGGCAGCTAACTTAATGTTAATGTTGAGGAGAATTAAATTCGTCGGACTAGGGCGCGCCGCGCTGGCCTATCCATGGTTGGCGCGCGAGGCCCTCGAAAAAGGCGAGATCAATCCGCTTCAAACTTGCAAGACGCTTTCTTTTTGCACTTATCTGATGCGGTCGAAAAATCATCCGCTGGGACAGTTTCCCGCCGGCTGCCCGCCATTCGACAAGGATCCCTACGGCCAGATCGTCAAGGAAGCGCGCCACGCGGCACGGAAGAACTAGTGAACGAAACACGGCCAAGGTTTGGGACATGGCGTTGTCCAGTCCCCAAAGCGAGAGAATTGATGCGCATCAATGAGCATCGGCGCAGAACGCGGCTGGCTTGGACAGTGCTGGCGATAACGCTTCTGCTTTTGGGGCAGAGGGTTTCGGCCGAGAACTATAAAGACCTCAAGCCCAAAGGCTATGTAAATGATTTTGCCGGAGTGCTGAGCGCGCCGGTGCGCGAGCAGCTCGAACAACTGTGCGCGGAGGTGGATCAGAAAACCCATGCGCAGATCGCGGTCGTGACCGTCCATTCGCTGGGAGGCGTGGACGTGGAGTGGTTCGCGCACCGGCTGTTCGACATCTGGGGTGTCGGCCACAAGAAGAGCGACCGCGGAGTGCTCATTCTGCTGGCAATTAATAACCACAAGTATTGGACAGAAGTCGGCTACGGGCTCGAGCCGGTGCTCACGGACGCGCAGGTGGGGCGTTGGGGACGCGATATGATTCCCATGCTGCGCTCCGGAAATTATGATGCCGCCCTAACGCAAATGACTACGCGGGTGGCGGAGGCCATCGCGCGCAGCCGCAAGGTCAAGCTGACCCTGCCCTCCACCTCGATCCCGCCACCCATGGCTAGCTCACAACCCGCCAACACGGGCGGTGGCGGACCGCTCGGATTGATCATGATGATCCTGGTCATGTATCTGCTGTTTCGTGGCGGCGGCTGGTGGCTGTTGCCGATGTTTTTGGGCGGCGGATTCGGCGGGGGAGGGTTTGGAGGGATGGGCGGTGGCGGGTTTGGAGGCGGTGGCGGGTTCGGCGGCTTTGGGGGCGGGATTTCGGGCGGTGGCGGAGCGGGCGGTGGCTGGTGAAGA
>JAJYNF010000190.1 GCA_021786455.1 Acidobacteriota bacterium | reverse complement strand
CCGATCTCAAACAAGCCGACCGTCGGAAGAAACCTTCGGCGCGCCATACTCACGCCGTTGGCGGCTCGCGCCTGCCCGATCGCGGCCTCTCGGTAGTCCGGCCGATGCTCGAGGGCATACTGCTGTTGTTCGGCCAGCGTGCCGGTTGCAAATTTGGCAAGGGAAAATTTTCCCTCGGCTTCGGTCGGCGCGCTTTCCGGCAGCCCAATGGCCACATTGAGCGCCGCCTGGGCGATTGCCTGGCCGTTCCGGGCCCGAATCAATCCCTCCATCGCCACCGCGAGTTGCACTTGAGCACTCAAGACATCCGACGGAACGGTCAAGCCTTGGCGCTCGCGCGCCTTCGCTCGCGCCAAGTCAGCACGAGTCATGGCAACGGCGGCTTCAGCTACGCGGACGTTGGCCCGCGCCAGCAGCTCATCAAAGAACGCCTGGATGACTGCGAAAATCACCTGCTGGCGGGTGCGCTGAGCGCCTTGGTCCGCCGCCGCCGCCGCCAGACGCGCATTGCGAATTTGCCGGCCCGTCTCGCCCGCGTCGTAGAGTGGCACCGCCCCCGTGAACTCGGTCTTGAAATTGTCGAGGGGTGGTGGAACGTTGAGAAAGCCCAAGGCAAAATTCCGAGCGGTGAATTGCCGCTGGGTCAGAAGGCTGCCAAATACGTAAACCGGATTATTGCCGCGCGTAAACCCTTCGGAAAAATCCAGCTTCGGATATCGCCCAGCCTGAGCCATCGCAATAGTTCGCCGTACTGCCTGTGCATAGTCCTGCGCGGCGTGGACGCTGGGATTCTTTTGTAGCGCCAGAGCCACAGCGTGTTTGAGCGTCAACTTTTGCGGCTTCTCCGCCCGCGCCACCGAGGAAGCCAGCAAAATCAGGCTGAACGCCGCCAGCGCGCTTGGTACGACCGGTCGCTTCGGTTCCAAGGGCGGGCAACAATCACTCACCGGCTGATGGGCAAGCTTGGGCGTCATTCGTGTTCCTCCTTGCCGCCTTGCGCGCTGTCGCCGGATGAATCTGCCGGTTTGACCGTTGCAGGTTCCCCCTCGCCCACCGGCTCGATCTCAAAGCTGTGCTCGATGCGCGTCGTGTGCTGCATCATGGCGCTGACGGAACAATATTTAGTCTCCGAGAGCTCAATCGCTCGTCGGACGGCCGCCGGGTCAATCCGGCCGCGCAGGCGATGTTTGATCTGAATTTGCGTGAAATAGTGGGGCGGCGACTCCCGCTGTTCGGCATGCAGCTCCACGGTGTAAGCAATGACCTGTTGCCGTTTCTTTCGCAGAATGCTGATGACGTCCATCGCCGTGCATCCGCCCAAGGCCAGCAGGGCGGCCTCCATCGGCCGGGGCCCACCATTGCCCTGGGCGTCATCCAGGACGATGGCGTGGCCGGAACCGGCCTCCGCAGTGAACCTCTTCCCCTCGCCCTCCACGGTTAGCAGCTCAAGCTGGCCTTGAAGCATCACGGCCTTGCCTCCTCAAAAAACGCTTTTCCTGCCGAGTCCCAGCGCATCTGTTCGCGCTGTCCATGCGAATAAATGCAATTCTCGGCAAAAGGTAACAGCCCGTGATTTCACCTCGCTAAGCTCCTGATTTCAAAAGACAAGCTCGGGAGTCCCGAGCGGCCAGGGGTCGCGCGTAAAATTGGACATGGCGGCCGCCAGTGTTAGAATAGATTGAGTTTCCGCATGAACACGCGCATCGAGCAGGCTCTTGAAAACTTGAAAGCCGGGGATACCGACAGAATCCGAAAGGCCCTGGAGCAACTGACGGCAAGTGCCTTTGCCTTTGCTAAGAAGGTTTGCGGCAACCACGAGGACGCGGAAGATATCGCCCAAGAGACTATGATTCAATTGGCCCGAACGCCGGGGAATTTTTCCGACGCGCGCGGCCTTAGCGTATGGCTTTACAAGGTCGCCAAGACTCGATGCCTGATGAGCCGCCGCAGCAGCAAGTTTGCTCCCGCCCATGCCCTTTCGTTGGATCAGGTTATGCCTTCGCCGCAAGAGACCGCGCGGATCGCCGAAAAGCCCTGGGATGTCACCCCGGAAGAATTGGTGTTACGGAAAGAACTCCGCGCCGAGCTCGAGCGCGCTATCCTCAGTTTGCCAGAGCATTATCGGCTTGTCCTGGTGCTGCGAGACATGGAACAGCTCGGCACCGAGGAAGCGGCTCAGGTTCTGGGGATTTCCTCGGCCACCGTCAAGATGCGCCTCCACCGGGCACGCGCTTACGTCCGAAACCAGCTTGGAAACTATTTTGGCTCGGCCTCGATTGAAAAGTCAGATTCCTAGAAAAAATTACCAACCGGACGGTCGGAAGGGTGAGCAAAGGTTTCCTCCAACGCCCTTTGCGCCGCCACCAATGCTGCCGGTATAGCCTGTGTGGCCGTCAAATGGATGATCCACCGTTCAGTGTTTTATGGGCACAAAAATGATTTGCGTTCACAACCCGGTTTCACCGAGGCAAAAATCTACTTGAACTTTAGGCATGGAAGATGTAAAAGAAGGGTGGAGAAGGAAGTATGACTCCACCGGGCACAGAACCGGACACTAAGACTCCGCACCGCTCTTGCGGTGCGAGCCGCTGACGACGCTCCGCGGACGCCGTCACGGCATCAAAAAAGAACCGGAACACAGGGGAGCTGAACGGTGCTCCCCTTTATTATTTTGGAGTTGGCCTTACGTCAGCTCGCCGGCAACTTCTTCCGCTGGTAAACGCGCACGTAATCCACGAGCATTGGCTGAGGGAAAACCGTGGTTGAATCCGGGTTGCCCGGCCAACGGCCGCCCACCGCGACGTTCAAAATCAGGAAGAAGGGCTGCTCGAAGGGCCACCAGCTTCCCGGCAACAAATTGGCCGGCATAGCGAACTCATAGAAATTCCCGTCCACATAAAAGCGAATCGCCTTGGCTTCCCACTCCACGGCGAAGAGGTGATAATCCTCCGCAAAGCGCTCTCCGTTCGCGAGCGAATAAGGCGCGCCGATGCTGAATTCGCCCTTGGCGCTCGGCCCGTGAACCGTGCCGTGCACCGTCGAGGGTTCACGGCCGATATTCTCCATGATGTCAATCTCGCCGCAGGCCGGCCAGCCAATCTTTTCGATGTCCGACCCCAGCATCCAAAACGCCGGCCACATTCCTTGTCCATAGGGCAGCTTGATTCTGGCCTCAAATCGCCCGTAGGTCCAATCGAGCAGCCCTTGCGTCTTGATGCGGGCGGAAGTGTAATGGCGCGTAATCCCGTCCGGGCCGGTATGCGTCTCCTTGAGCGCCCGGATCACCAGGTTCCCGTTACGGATGAAAGCGTTCTCGGGCCGATTCGTGTAAGTTTCAAGCTCGTGGTTGCCCCAGCCGCTGCCGCCAACGTCGTACGTCCAGAATTTCGGGTTGGGCAGGGAGCCGTCCGGGCCGTCGAATTCATCGCTCCATACGAGCCTGTATTCACCGGCGGCATCGTTCTGACGGTCGGCCAGCCCGAGGTTCGATCTCCCCGCGGCCGCCGCAAGCCCGCCCGCGAGGACCACGCGCCTGATCGCATCCCGGCGGTTCATGAGTTTTTTCGCTAGCCTCCTGCAATCGCGCCAATGATGAGAAAAGGTTCAGCGCCGCGAACCACCGCCTCCGGCAGCGGCGCGTCCGGGCTTTCGTGCGAGAGGTCTTCTTCGCAGGCAAAAAACCGGATGAACGGCCGACGCTCAAACGTCACGTGATCGCGGATCGTCCCGCACAGCACAGGATAGCGCGCCTCGAGAGCGTCTAACACTGAGCGTTGCGTCACCGGACCCGCAACTTCGAGTGTCACCTCTCCGTCAACTTTTGCCAGCGTGCGCAAATGCTGGGGAAGCACGACACGGATCGCGGCGGCTTCTGCTCCCTTGGGCATAATCTCCGCATGGCCCGCTCAAGCGCACGGCGCGCGTGAGTGGGCCATGGGTTTCCTGCCTTTGCAGCGATCACTGGGTAAGCGCCCTCGTCGGTTAAGATAAACATCCGAGGGCAAAACCCAGAGCAGTACAGATTTCCTCCATCCGTTCCGGGCTGAGCGCCGCAATCCGGCGGCCGAGATGAGCTTTCGACACGGTGACAACGTTGCGTAAATTGACCGCGCACGCCCCTCTCATTCCGTCCGCCTCGCTCAATCGAACCTCCGACGGCACGCCGCGGATCGTCGAGCTGACCGGCGCAACGGTAATCCGAGACAGATACGCGATCGCGCGTTCCGCCGTCAGGACCACCACGGGCCTTTGCTTGTCCGGTGGAGGAAACGGGAAGAGCCGCACATCTCCGCGCGCTATCGCTCCGGCCACGCCGCCACCTTTTCCCAGGCATCAGCGTCGGCAGGGTCGTCCGGCCACTGCTCATAGCCTCGCCGCTCGCGCTCCTCCATCTCCCGCATACGAGTCCGCTCCAGATGCTCCCGAAGCGCCTTGCGGACCAGCGCCGAACGGTTTACCCGCGCCCGACGCGCGGCTCGGTCGGTGGCGCGCAGGAGTTTCGAATCCAACACGACCTGAATCGTTTCCATACTGTGGAGCCTACTCCACATTCCGCTCAACAGTCAATAGAATCACCGCCCGAAGCGCCTTTGCTTACGCCAGCGCCTGCGCCTCGACCGAGAGCACCTTGGGCAGATCGCGCACGATCGGCTCCCAGGTGTCGCCCGCATCCGCCGAGCCATACACCTGCCCGCCCGTCGTGCCAAAATAGACCCCGCAGGGTTCGAGCGAGTCCACCGACATCGCGTCGCGCAGAACGTTCACGTAGCAATGGCGGTCCGGCAGCCCCCGGGACAATTCCTCCCACTCATTTCCGCCTTTCCGGCTGCGATAGACGCGCAGCTTGCCGTCGAGCGGGAAATGCTCGCCATCGCTTTTGATCGGCACCACGTAAATCGTCTCCGGCTCGTGCGCGTGGACGTCAATGACAAATCCGAAATCGGTCGGCAGATTGCCGCTGACCTCCTGCCATTCGTCGCCGGCGTTTTCCGTTCGCATAATATCCCAATGCTTCTGCATGAACAGCGTGTTGGGCCGCGACGGGTGCAGGGCCACGTGGTGGACGCAGTGCCCGACCTCGGCGTTCGGGTCGGGGATGTACTGCGACTTCAGCCCGCGATTGATGGGCTTCCAGGTTTTGCCGCCGTCGTCCGTGCGGAAGGCGCCCGCCGCGGAAATGGCGACGTAAATCCGGTCAGGGTCTTTGGGATCGACGATGATGGTGTGCAGGCACATGCCACCCGCGCCGGGCTGCCATTTGGGTCCGGTGCCGTGCCCGCGCAATCCGGAGAGCTCCTGCCAGGAGTGCGCGCCGTCGGTCGAGCGAAACAGCGCCGCGTCTTCGACTCCGGCGTAAACCGTCTCCGGATCGGTGGGCGACGGTTCCAGGTGCCACACCCGCTTGAACTCCCACGGGTGCTGCGTGCCGTCGTACCACTGATGCGTGGTGAGCGGCTTGCCGGTTTTGTCCGACGTGTCATAGACGAATCGGTTGCTTTCGCCCATCGGCCAGCCCTGCGGCGCGGTGGTCACGCCGCCGCCCGGAGCCTCCCACGTCTTGCCGCCGTCGTTCGACCGCTGAATCACTTGCCCAAACCAGCCGCTCGACTGCGACGCATAGATGCGATTGGGATCGGCCGGCGAGCCTTTCATGTGGTAAATCTCCCAGCCCGTAAAGAACGGCCCACTGACTTCCCAGTTCCGGCGCTTCCCGTCGGAAGTCAAAATGAATCCTCCCTTGCTCGTTCCCACCAGCAGGCGGACTTTGCTCATGCTTCGCTCCTTTTTAAGCTATACTAACGGCCATGGACATTGAGAAAACCATGGAGTTCATCCTCAACACCCAAGCTCGGCTGGAAGCTTCAGCCCAACAGCACGAGGAGCGCATCGCTAAACTCGAATCTTCGATGGCTTCTCTCACCGATCTGGTCGGCCGTCTCGCTCAGGCTGAAATCCGTCTGGTGGAGCGGCTTGGCGGCTTGGCCGGGCGCGTGGACGGCATGGCCGAGCGCAACGAGGCCGAGTTCCAAAAACTCCGAGAGCTCCACGCCGAGACCGAATACAAGCTCAACGCCCTCATTGACACCGTGGACAAGCTCGTCCGCCGCAACGGGCACAAAGAGTAACTCCGCACCCTCCGGGCTGACAGCGCCTCCGCTCTCACGGGTTTCTTCGCGGCGCAACCGCGATCCACGAACTACGCCGGGTTGCCGCAATTAATCATCCACGGAATGCCGAACTGGTCCACCAGCATTCCAAACCGCCGAGCCCAAAACGTCTTCTGCATCGGCATCTCGACCTTGCCGTTTTCCGCCAGCGCTTTGAACAATCGGGCGGCCTCCTCGGGCTCTTGCGCGTCGAGCGAGAGGTAAAATCCCTGTGGCCGCTTGAAGTGATCGGGCGGCGCGTCCGCCCCCATCGCCGTCGTGCCGCCAATTTTGATGGTCGCGTGAATGATTTTGTTCCGCCAATCGGTGGGCGTCTTCTCACCCATAGGAGAATCTGCGTAGTTCATCATGAATTCGATCTTCGCCCCCAGATGTTTTTCGTAGTACTTGAAAGCAGCCTCGCATTGGCCGTTGAAATTAAGGTGAGGATTCAATTGCATCCGAGCCTCCGTCGTTTCAGAATCACCCGCCACCGCCTCCGTTCCACAAGGTCTGACATCAAAACCCGCACTGCTTGCGCGCGAAATCCGTCCGGCGGTCGCGGAAGGCTCAGGGCAAGACCCAGCGTCCTTTGACCTGGAGCGGCCGCGAGTCTCGTTGCTGCCAGCGCCGGCGGACCTCGGCGAGCAGTTGGCGAAGAAT
>JAJYNF010000098.1 GCA_021786455.1 Acidobacteriota bacterium | reverse complement strand
CACCATGAAAAAGGCGCTCGCGCGAGGCGAGCGGATTGAGCTGCGAGGCTTTGGGGTGTTCAATGTCAAACCTCGCAAGACCGGCATTGGCCGCAATCCCCGCACCGGACAGGAGATCCCCATCCAGCCCGGCAAGGCGATACGTTTTAAGCCCGGAAAAGAACTGCAAGGCGCGTAGCGCGGCTTCGCCGCGACCCCGGCGAGCCAAGAGCCGCTGACCGACACGAGTCGCTCAGTCGGGAAGGCGAATAGTTCCGTCGCTTGCGATCGGGAAGGACGGATTCCAGGCGACCTCCCATAGAAAACCATCCGGATCAGCGAAGTAGCCGGAATAGCCGCCCCAACTCGCATCCTGCGCAGGCTTCAAAATCTTCGCCCCGGCGGCCTGAGCCTGAGCTGGGACGGAATCCACTTCATCACGACTGCGGGCGTTATAGGCGAGAGCGAATCGGCTGAAGCCGCTGCCGTCAACCGGAAGATTTGCGTCTCGGGCCAACTCCTCTCGTGGAAACAATGCAAGAGCCATCCCTCCAGCCTGGAAGAATACGATGCCTTCCGCCTTGGACATCGAGCGCTTCCAACCGAGGCGTTCGTAGAATGCCCTGCTGCGCTGCAAATTCCCGACCCCTAACGTGATGATGCTCACACGCTGTTCCATTTTCTTGGGTCTCCAACCCTCCGACCGCTCGCCGGCCAGGAATCTACTTATCGTGTTCGGGTAACGATTTTCAGCGACCGCGGTCTATCGGGATCAATTCCCTTCGCTTCCGCCAGCAAGGCGGCGACAAGCTGCCCGGGAACGATGTACGGAATGGGAGTATAAAGCTCAGGGATGACGTCCGGGACGCGGAGCGCGCGCGTGGCAGCAGGAAGTTTAGAATCTGATGACGAAATCACCACGGTTTCAGCGCGAAGTTGGCGCAGGCGCTTGGCCAAGCGGTTCATTTCAGCGAAGGTTTTTCCGGGTGGCATAAAAAGCATCACGGGGAAGTCGCGCTCGACGAGGGCGATCGGGCCGTGGAGGAAATCGGCGGCGGAAAAACGCTCCGCGACCACGTAGCAGGTTTCCATCAGCTTCAGGGATAGTTCGAAAGCGTTGGCGTAATTGAGGCCACGCGCGACCACGGCGCATTCGTGCATGTAACGGTAACGCTCAACGAGCTCGCGGATTTCGGATTCAAGCCGCAAAGCCTGGCGGACGTGGCCCGGAATTCGGCCGACTTCTTCGAGCGTCACCGCCTGGCCTAGCGCGGAGGCCAAAAGATAGAGCACTAGAAGCTGGCCAGTATAGGTCTTCGTGGCGGCAACGGAACGCTGACGACCGGCGCGAACCAGAAAAACCTCATCCACAAGGCGCGCCATCGCCGAATGAGGCTCATTGGTGATGCCGACGGTGCAGGCGCCCTGGCGGCGCGCCGCTTGCAGCACGAGGTTAATGTCCGTCCCTTCGCCCGATTGCGAAATGCCAATGACCAGCGCCTGGCGAAGATTGAGTCTGGCGTGATAAAGCGTGTGAACGGAAGGCGCGGCAAGCGAGACAGGGATGCCGGTGGTCAGCTCCAGAAGATACCGGCCAAAGAGCGCAGCGTTGTCCGATGTCCCGCGCGCGACCAGAACGATCAATCGAAAATTCTGGCGGCCGCAAAAACGCTTGAATTCGAAGGCGTGGGCGCGCTCTGCGCGGAAAGCTCGCTCGAGAGCAATTGGCTCGTCGTGAATCTCCTCCATCATGCGCGACATGACCAGTCATTGTAGCTCACCGGAGCGTGTTTTTGAGAAGTGCGAAGGCAGGGGAACGTGGCGGGATGTTCCTACGGCAGGGCTTTGGCAAGCGCTTCGAGCTCGGGTTCACCCGGGCCAAGCGGCAGCTTGACTTTACCACGCTGAATCGCGGAGCGGCAGATCGCCATCATGATTTCGAGGTCTTTGTAGGCGCTTTCCCCGTTGCAAGGATGGACCTTGGATTCGTCATCCAGCCAATCCACCATTTCCTGGACGTAAGGCCCCATGTCGTGCTCGTAATCCATTCCGCCGGGGCCGGAGAGCACGCCGTCGCGCGTCACGGCGCGCCATCCGCCGCCGGTCAAGACCTCGGCAAAACCTTCCGTTCCCTGCGCGCCCATGCGGCACTTGCGCCACCAGTATTCCACTTCCGGAACGTCGGGCGCACCGTCGCCCGATTCGACAATGCCGCGCACGCCGTTGGAAAACTGAATGAGGCCGCCGACGTAATCGGGCGAAGGATGATTGTCCGAAAGCTTCGACTTTCCGTGCGCCTGCCCGACCACCCACTCGGCTTCGGCATAATCGTTGAACCAGCGAGTGTAGTCAATCAGGTGGGTCATCATGTGGATCATCCATCCGGTCGCCGTGCCATAGACGGTGTGGACGCGGCCGAGCGCGCCGCTGGCGACGATTTCCTTTACTTTCCGGTAATGCGGACCGTAGCGGTGCTGATGGCTGACGACCGTTTTGACGCCGGCCTTGCGGACCAGATTCATGATTTCGAGCGCTTCGTTCGTCGAAAGTGCCGTGGGCTTTTCGTAGGCGATCAACCTGGCGCCCGCTTCGACGCCAGCCTGAATCAGAGGCAGGCGAAGATCGGGAAGCGTGCAAAAGCAAAAAATATCCGGGCGAGTTTTCTTAACGAGCGCGGCGGCATCCGTGGAGACCTCGGCCACGCCGAACTTCTTGGCGGCAGCGTCCAGCCGCTCGCGGTCAATGTCGCAGAGGCCGATGATTTCAAAACGTCCGTTTTTCTTGAAAGCGTCGGCGTGATGGTTGCCGCGCTTGCCCATTCCTGCCACAACGACGGTGTATTTTTTGGATACGCTCATGGTCTCTCGCACAAGCTCCCGGGTGCGTTTCCTGGAGCGAAGGTTTTTGACCCCGTCTCCGGGACCGCCGCGGCCTGAAAGAATCTAACGCAGAGGGCTCGGAGAACCAATGCTCGCTTGCGGTGTTCCCGTGCCGCGACTTAACTCGCCACTTTCTGAGCCTTGCCTGCCTGAGTCTTGTCCCAGGCGACGATGGCCTCGATCACGCGGCTGACTTCCTCGTCGGTCAGTTCGGGATACATCGGCAGCGACAGGACGCGCGCCGCAGACCGCTCCGTGTGCTTCAGAGAACCCGAAATTCGCGCTGGCCGTCCCCACGGGTAGCCGTCCTGCTGATGAATGGCAATGGGATAATGCGTGAGGGCAGTGATGCCCTGAGCGTCGAGATGAGCCTGCAAATGGTCGCGCGCGTCCGTCTCGACGACGTAGAGATGGTTAACGTGACGGTAGCCCGTCAGCGTGACCGGCAGTTGCAGAGAGGTTCCCGCCAGCGCCGTGTCATATTTCTTGGCGATTTCAATTCGGCGGTCGCTCCAACGGTCAAGGTACTTCAGTTTCACGCTGAGCGTGGCGGCGTGGATTTCATCCAGCCGGCTGTTATAGCCGATGCTGTGATGCGAGCGTTTTGGCGAGCCGTGATTGCGCAATTTGGCGATTTGCGCGGTCAGGGCCGTGTCGTTCGTGATCACAGCGCCGCCGTCGCCGAAGCAGCCGAGGTTCTTTTGAATAATGAAGCTGGTCGCGACGGCGTCACTGAGCTCGCCGATAGCGAAATCCGCGCCGCGCGCTCCGAGCGCCTGCGCGCAATCTTCAATGACTCGCAATTTGTGCTTCTTGGCGATGGCCGAAATGGCTTTCATGTCCGCCGGCTGCCCGTAAAGGTGAACGGGCACGACGGCTTTGGTGCGCGGGCTGATGGCCGCTTCGATCAGCTTGGGATCTATGTTGCGGGTGTTGGGATCAATGTCCACAAACACCGGCGTCGCGCCGACCAGCCAGATGGCTTCCGCCGTGGCGAAGAAGGTGTTTGAAGTCGTGATGATCTCATCACCCGGACCCAAGCCCAGGGCAATGAAAACCAGCCAGAGCGCGTCCGTTCCAGAGTTGAGGCCCACCGCATGGCGCATCGCGCAATAGCGGGCCAACTCCTCTTCAAATTGCTTCACGCGCGGGCCGAGCACGTACGCGCCGCTCTCCAGTACCCCGTGAATCGCGGCGTCAAGCTCCGCTTTCAGATTGTGGTACTGACGAACGTGCCCATAAAAACCAACCTTCTGCGCCGACATCCTTGGCCTCCCGGAAAAATATTCAAGAATTGGCAGAATAATGAAAATCGCCCCGCTTGTGCAACAAGATTCGCTTTGCGGGCTGTGTCATGCGTGGCCTGGCTAAGTCAGGCCGGGACGCGCGACTTAATGTCCACCTTCTCTCTGCCGGGGCGATCCAGCGCCACGCTATCCGCCGCCGATGCCCGTCACCGTGGACGCGCCGCACGCCGGATTGAACCAGCGGCGGCACACCGTCTCTTGGACTATGCCCTTGCCTTCTCTAGGACCTCAAAGAAGGTCGGAAAGGAGATTTTGACAGAAGCCACCTCGTTCAAAACCGTCATTCCTTCCGCCACCAATCCCGCCACGGCGAAGGCCATAGCGATGCGATGGTCGCCGGAGGTTTCGATTTCAGCCCCATGCAATTTCTGACGTCCGGACAAGCTCAGCCCATCGGGAAATTCCTCCACCTGCGCCCCCATCCTCCGAAGGTTCTCCGCCACGGCAGCCAGGCGGTCGCTTTCTTTCACTCGCAGTTCTTCCGCGCCATGGAATGTGAGGCCGGCCTCCGTTTGTGTGCCCAATACCGCCAACACCGGAAGTTCGTCAATCAGCTCGGGAATCATCGCTTTCGGAATTTCGCCGCCCCGAATCTCGCTTGCCTCTATGCGAAGATCACCGATCAGCTCGCCGTTCAGCATCTCCGTCCGGAGAACCCTGACTCGCCCGCCCATTCGTGAGATCAGTCGGAGGATGCCCGTGCGGCTGGGGTTAAGTCCGACGTTTTCGAGCGTCAAATCGGATCCTGGCACCATCAGCCCGGCCACAACGAAAAAAGCTGCCGAAGAAATGTCGCCAGGGACGTATATCTTTTGGCCCGACAAGCGCGCGCGTCCTTCCACCCGGACCGTCCTGCCGTGGCGACCGACCGCTGCTCCCATCTGCTCGAGGGCGATTTCTGTATGGTTGCGGGTCGGAGCCGGCTCAGTCACTTCGGTCACGCCGTCCGCAAAGAGTCCGGCCAACAGCACGGCCGTTTTGACCTGAGCACTGGGTACAGGCATTTCGTATTGAATCGGCCGTAACTTGGCTCCCTCGATTTCTAGCGGAGGCAATCCGCCCTCCCGCATATGGATTCGCGCGCCCATTCGGGCCAACGGCTCCGCTATGCGCCTCATGGGCCGGTGGGAGAGCGAAGCGTCGCCGACCAGCCGCGACCGGAACGGTTGCGCCGCCAAAATTCCCGCCAGCATCCGCATCGTCGAGCCGGAATTTCCGGCATCGAGTTCCGTCTTCGCAGCTTTCAGCCCCCCCAGCCCTCCACCTTCAATGATGACGGTGCCGCCCTGCGGATGAATCTCCACCCCTAAACGTTCAAGGCAGTTCAGCGTAGATTGGCAGTCAGCGGCGTCAGAATAAAAATGGATTTCACTTTTCCCCTCCGCAATCGCCGCCAAGAGCGCATAGCGGTGAGAAATGGATTTGTCCCCCGGAAATCGCAGGGTCGCTCGTAGCCGCCCTGACGGCCGAATACTTTTCCCGCCACCATCTCGAAACAAGCTCACCTTTATCCTCAGCAGTTTTTTCTGCGCCGGTTACTCACCTCGCGTGAGCTTTCTCGGCCCGCAGTGGACGTTCCTCTCGACAACCTTACCCGCCCTGACTAGAAAAAACCTCCCTGTCTCACGAACAGCCTTCCGTACTTTACTATAGCGGATTCCCATGCCGGCCGCGCGGGTTGCCGGTGGGTTCGGCCAAGGCAGCGGCTGCTGAGTCAGCTATGGCTTGCGCTCGAGCCATGTTATATTCGGTTCGTTGGCGGGCCTGTAGCTCAGGTGGATAGAGCATCTGCCTTCTAAGCAGAGGGTCGGGCGTTCGAGTCGCCCCAGGCCCGCCAGTAGTTTGCTCGCGACCGCGCAAACAGGCACTGCCGGTTTACACATATCCTAAAATTCCATGCTCGGCTAAGATGAAGATCCGTATGGACGTTAAACGCCGATTCCGACGTCAAGCATGTACCGTCGTCTTCTAGCCCGAAGTTCCGGTAGCGCCGAGGGGGTATGCTGCTGATTCAGCGAAGGATTACGGCGGAGTCAGTTTCCGGCTGCTGAGAACGCCCGGATCAGTTCATCGGCCCGAGCCTGGAGCGGCGTGGGCTCGGGTGTCTGTTGAAAGCTCGCGTTCGGGGTTTCCCCCGCCTTCCCGGCTTTGACCCGGTAGGTCACGCGGGCGCGACGGGCCAACTCCCCCAGCAAGCTCTGGAAGCTGTGCACCAGAAATCCGTCCGTGGTTCGGTGCGAACGCTTCTTGGCCAAGGCCGAAGCCGAAGGTTTCGCCGCCCGAATCGGATCGCGCTGCGGGCGTTGCTCCTCCCGCTCCTCGTCCTGGTAAAGCAGCGGCCGTTAGGCTCGCCGCGAGTTGCAGCCATCCAAAGGCTTAATTCCCATTTTGCCCTCTGCTGTCAGCGGAACTTCGTGTTATGAAACCGCTTGACACCGGGAAATTCATCTTGTATAAAGGATGGGAATTCTTGCCGTCGGCCTGAGCGTCTCCCGAAGCTGCGTGGCGCGGAGGCGTAAGCGGTGCGGTAAGCAAACGTGAGGAGAATGTCCATGTCCAAGAGACGGATGGCGCAAGCGATGGTGGTGGTAAGCGCGATGATGCTGGCTGCATGGATACCGGCGATGGCCGGGTCAGCGGCGATTGGGTC
>JAJYNF010000049.1 GCA_021786455.1 Acidobacteriota bacterium | reverse complement strand
GCGCTTGCGAATCGGAATGGGTATGGCTCGCATGAGCACACTCTGCCATGACGGTTCCCGTTTGTCAAGCTATATTATTTATGGAAATGCTCTAGCCTAGGTAATTAGCCTCCCAGCGCCTTTCGATAGGCGAGCCAAAGCGCCTTCTTCTCGTTCTCCCAGTTCAGCCGCTCTTCGACGCGGTTCCGCCCGCGCGCTCCAAGTTCTTGCCGCAACTCGGCCGAATCGAGCAGTCGAACGATGTGCTCGGCCAAATCCCTCGGGTCGTTCGGCCGCGCGTAGAGCGCCGCGTCGTCCGCCGATCGGCGCCCTTCGGTTAGGTCGAACAGCACGACCGGCCGCGCGTAGGCCATGGCCTCCAGGATTTTGTTCATCGTGGACTTGTCGTTCATTGGATTTTTGGGATCGGGCGCGACGGAAACGTCGGCGGTCGAGAGGTAGGCGGCCAGTTGTTCGTCGGTAACGCGGCCCGTGAAACGCACGAACGGCTCGAGCTGTTTTCGCCGCGCCAGCTCCTTGAGCCGACCGAACTCCGTTCCGCTGCCGATCAGCGCGAACAACGTGTCGCGCCGCTTCCGATTTTTCACGATGTCCTCGATCGCCTCGAGCAGTAAATCGAGCCCCTCCTGCGGTCCCATCACGCCGTGATACGTGACGAGATGCGCGCGGCCTTCTTTCAGTTCGGGTTGCGGCGGTCCGAGACGGATGCGTCCAAGATCGGGCGAGCTGCGCACGATGAAGATGCGATCCGCGCTGAGGCCGCCGCGCCCGATGGCGATCTCGCGGTAGGATTCGTTGGTCGCGATCGCCACGTCGGCGGCACGGAACGTCATTCGCTCCGCCAGCACAACCAGTCGGTAGAGCCAGCCGCGCCGGCCGAATTTCGCCTCAAAAAGCTCCGGGTTCAGATCGTGATGATCGAAGATAAACCGCACGCCGAAAAGCTTGAAGAAAAGCCCGATCAGGAAAATTGTGTCCGGTGGGTTAGCGGCATGGAGAACGCGAAAGCGCGTGCGCGCATAAACTCGAATAGCCAGCCAGAACTCCGCCGCGAGCGCCCAGAGATACTCCACCAGATAGCCGAGCGGCCCGGCGGCCTCCCAAAGCGCGTGCCGATAAATCTCAATGCCCTCGAGCGTCTCGCGGCCCCGCTCGAACCCGCGGCCTTTCGGGCAGATGATCGAGAGGCGATAGCCCGCCTCGGCGAGCGCTCGAGCTTCCTGCCAGACGCGCCGGTCGAAGGGCACGGGCAGATTCTCAACGATCATCAAAACGGCCGGCGGTCGGTTCGTCACAGCAGATGAATTCAAAGGCCAAGCCCCAATCGCTCTTTATCGGTTTCGGCGCCGCAACCACAGCTCGAAGTTCACCAACGCCCAGAGCTGTTTTTGGCGGTCGCGCACGCCGTCAAAATGCTCGCGGACGAACGTTTCCATGTTTTTCGCATTGAAATATTGACGTGACTCGGCTGACGGTGAGAGCACCAGATCAGCGACCATGGATTGGAGCGATTTCCTGAACCACACCCCGACCGGCAAGGCGAATCCCGCTTTGCGTCGCGCCAGTGTTTCCGGAGGCAGGTAAGGTTTGAGCGCGCGCTTCAGCAACCACTTGGTGCGGAAACCGCGCGACAGCCAGCGTCCGGGGATGCGCGCCGCCAGCTCCACCAGCTTGTGATCGAGAAACGGGACGCGCTCTTCGAGCGAAGCCGCCATGGTCATCTGGTCGCCTCGCAGCAGTAGATTGTCCGGCAACCAAACCTTAAGATCGGCGTAAAGCATCCGCTTGAGCGGCGAGCGGTCGCGCGCCTCGTCCAGATACCGCGCAAACACGCGGGCCGGATGGGCCGTGTCCACCTGCGCCAGGAAATCCGGTGAAAACAGCGCGTCCCGTTCCTCGCGAGTGAACGACGCAAACCACGTGGCGGAACGCTCCGCCTCCTCGGCGATCGAGAGTGCTTCGAGCGCGACCTGAACCCGTCGCTGGCGGTACGGCAGCCAGCGAACCAAGGCCCGGGTGGCTTCCTGCGGCAGGGCGGAGACGAGTCCGGCCATTCGGTCAGCGGCGTATTTCGGGTAGCCCGCGAACAGCTCGTCTCCGCCTTCGCCGGCCATGACCACTTTCACATCCTGCGCGGCTCGCTTCGACATCAAATAGAGCGCGACGTCCGTCGGCTCGGCGAGCGGCTCCTCGCGGAATGCGATGAGCTGCTCGAGCTGTTCAGCGAGGTCTCGCGCGCGAACGATGATTTCCGTATGGTTGGTGGCGTGTCGCTGGGCGATGCGGGCCGCGTAAGGCAGCTCGCTCGCTTCCGTCTCGTCAAAGCCGACGGAGAATGTGCGGAGTGGCCTCGCGCCCAGTTCCGCCATCATCGCCACAATCGCGCTCGAATCCACGCCGCCGCTCAGAAAAACCCCCAGCGGCACGTCGGCGATCAGACGTAACCGAACCGATTCGCGGAGCAGGCCGACCACCTGCTCGGCATATTCGGCGGCGGGGCGCGAGTCTTCGTCCTCGGGCGGAAGCGTCCAATAGCGTTCTGTCTTGACGCCCTCGGCGTCGGCAACCAGGACGTGCGCGGGAAGCAATTTCTGGACGCCACGGTGGAAAGTGCTGGGCGCGGGGATGTAGCGAAAGCCGAAGAAATCGTAAACCGCCTGGAGGTCAATTTCTACCGGCGCGAAAGAAAGTTCGCGGAGCGCGCGCAGCTCGGAAGCAAAAGCGATACGGCCGGGCTCAAGGCGATAAAAAAGGGGTTTAATGCCGATGCGGTCGCGCGCCAGCAGCAGCCGTCGCCGCCGACGGTCCCACAAGGCAAAGGCGAACATCCCGCGCAGATGTTCGACCGCCGAAAGGCCGTAGTCTTCGTAAAGGTGAACGATCGCTTCGGTGTCCGTTGCGGTGCGGAAGCGATGGCCGCGGGATTCGAGGTCCGACCTTAGCTCGCGATAATTATAGATTTCCCCGTTGAAGGTGACCCAGACAGTCTCGTCTTCGTTGGCCAGCGGCTGATGCCCGCCGCCCAGATCAATAATGCTCAACCGCCGGTTGCCGAGCCCGAGCGCGCCGTCGAGATAGAAACCCTCGTCGTCCGGCCCGCGATGAGTCATGGCCCGCGCGGAACGTTCGAGCGCCAAGCGATCCACCGGCGCGCCGGTTCCGTAATTGAAGATGCCGCAAATACCGCACATTGTCTGAAAGGCCCAAGCTCAAGTCATAAGCCGCGAGGGATCAACGTGGAAAGCAACCAGGGTTTCCGGCCAAAAGGTCACTCGCACACCCACGATACGGCTTGCTGGAAATAACCTTCGCATATCGCGCGCAGAAAGCAACCGCAGATGGGGAACCTGCCCCTTGGGGATGTGCGTTCCGAACAGGCGGTTGTACCAACGTTGAACCTCACGGGGAAGGAACTGAATGAGAGGCAAATGGTAATGACTTTCAAAGGGAAACCAAAAATTGGGGGTGGTTACAAACCAGCTTCGTCCAACGCGCATCACCTCCCGCGCGAAACACTCCTGTTGGCGGGCTGTGAGCAGGTGCTCAATCACTGCGTTTGAGAACACTAAGTCGAACGATTTATCCGGGAAGGGCAAACCGCATCCATCAAAAATCGCGTAGCGTGCCTGAGGATAGCGCCGTCGGGCTTCCCCAATTTCACGCTGCTCGATGCCCCCCGCTACGATGCGGTTTGGATAGGCATAGTAATCCTGAAAAGTGTACGGCGTGAACGTCGCGCCGCTCGCACCCACATCCAGCACGAGGTCCTCCGGCCGAGGCTTGAAGAAGCTCTCAAGCAACTCAAATTTCTTTTGCCTGGATCGTCGGCTGAGCCGACGCAAGGCTTCTTTGTACCACGATTCACCCGCCATGGATGGTTTCCATTGCCCTTTGAATCTGGCGCATCGGTGGACTACGGTTTAATTCCCATAGCAAACAGTGACGGCGAAAAGGCGCGCGAGTGAGGTCGCCAGGGCAATATTCGGCATACCAGGGAGACGCTCCCGCTCAAGCAGCGAACCGACCAATACGCGAAGTTTTTCTTACAAGTTGGCCACGATCCGGCTGTTGTCCATCCCTTGGTTCGTCCAAGATGAAGAAAGAAGGATCCCAAATATCCTGATCGAATTTCGTCTAAACCCAGGCGATCGAACGTAGTCGCCAGTTTTTCGGGGCCGAACACAACATGTCTTTGCCACAGGCCGGGCGCATGCCTTTTGAAAAGTTTGCCCTGCACTCCTTCCAAATTCGGTGCCGTGACGATCAGACGGCCTCCGTGCTTGACCAGTCGAAGATGAGCTGCCACGGCCGCCTGGAGGTCGTCAAAGTGTTCAACAAGGCCGGTCGAATAGACCACGTCAAAGCTAGCCTCTCGAAGCGACGAGCGGAAGAGGTCGTCGCAAACGACATCGCCTTGAACCCTCTGCAACTTCAGATTGGCGCGCAGTAGTCGGCAACCCAACAAGGAAAAGTCGGTGCCCGCGACCGGTTGGCCAAGCTTCCGGCCCAGGTAAGGGAGCATTCGTGACCCGCCCGCGCCGATTTCGAGAATTCGTTTTGGCCCTTTCCCGGTGGCCTGACGCAGCAAGCGAAAAATCTCGTGGTCTTGGTCGCGGTACAGCCAACGCAGCCGTTTGGGGCCTTGCGCGCCCCACGCGTGCTCCTCCCAGTATCTGACATCCGTCAGCGGCTTCACGGGGTCTCGATCCGTCGCCAGAACGACGCTACGCGAGAAAGCTTGATTGCGCCGAGGCCGATTACCGCAGCTAAGAAGATGACCACCCCGCCCCCGCACGCCTCGCACAGAAAAAGAAAATTGCCGAAGCCGTTCGTTGGAGCGGCAACCTCCTGACCGAGCCCCCAAACCCAAACCGCAGCCAGACCGGCCGCCGCCGCCACTTTTAAGAAATAGGCGGCCATAGCTCGGTCGAGGCTCTGACGCAGTCCCCCGACATCCCGCGCGTAGGCCACTCCGCACGTCACCAACAAGCTGGTCAGCAAACCCAGAGGGATGCCGGCGACTTGCCAGCGGAAAATCCCCACATAGAGAAGATCGGTTGCCACGTTGACCGCATACTGAAGTGTCACCAAACGCAAATAGAAGGCAGCCTCATTTCGGGCAAATAGATAAAAGTTGAGCATTCGGATTGCGGCATAGAGGAGCATGCTGAGGCAGTAGAAAAAAAACACCTGACTCATCAGAGAGGTAGCCTGCGGGGTAAAGTGGCCCCGCTCGAAGATGAGGCGGATGATGTTCCGAGGCAACATCAGGCAAAAAATCATAGCCGGCGCGACGGCTATAAGCCCAATTTCCATGACGTCGCGGAGCGCCTGGCGAACGGCCTCAGTTTCGTGGCGGGCATAGGCGCGAGCCAGTGTTGGAAGAGCTGCCGTGCCCAAGCTGCCTGCGAGGACTTCCACCAGCGTGGACATGATTTTCACGCCGTAGGCCAGCGCGGTCAGCGTTCCTGGCGGCAGGAAAGAAGCAATCATCCGTTCGACGACCACCAGACCCTGCCAGCCCAACGCTGCCGTGAACTGCGCCGCACCGGCGCCGCGCAGGTTACGAAACGCTTCACCGGAACCGGCCAGGGTCAGCGAGTAGCGCACCGGAAATAAAACGAGGAGCTGAGTGCCGAGAATTCCTAACTGAATCAAATAGCCGGCAAGATAGCCGAACACAATGCTATAGAAGCCCAGGCGGTGGAAGGTCAGAAGAATACTGGCGATGACCGTCACGTTCCGAAAAAAGTTCCCCGATGCTGGAACCGCGAAGTGATGCTGGCTTAGAAGGAATGAGCGGATAGCCTCCGCCAGTCCGGCCGGCAGGAGAATCAAAAACAGCCATCGGCAGAGCCGGGTGGCCAGCACCGTTTCCGAGCGAGTAAAACCCGGCGCGATACCTCGAATCAGCCATGGCGCTCCGATCGCTCCCACCCCGGCCACCGCTGCCATCCCCAGGAAAAGCAGATTGAGCGCGTAACTGAACCCGCGCCAGAGGTCTTGCTGATTGGCGTGAACGTCCAATGACGCGAAAAATGGCACCAGGGAGAACTGGCCGGTTGCCTTGAGCAGGTTCGTTACAACGTAGGGAATGGTGAAGGCGACGTAAAAAGTATCGGAGCTTCGTGAAAGCCCCAGGTGCGCCGCAATGCTGGCCTCCACCAGAATGCCGGTGAGGCTTCCCAAAAACGAAAAAGTCCCCACCACCATCGAGCTACGAAACATCTGTCGCTTGCCGTGCATCTTACCGACATCCCTTTTTCGCTAGTGGGGAGTTAACCACTCGAAGCGCCTACGGAGTCCGCCCCATGATGCTGTTCGATTCGCTCGACGATAAAAGGTGTCGCGGCCACAAAAAGATATAGCATGAGCACCGGAGAAGTTCCAAAATTGAATTCGAATGCGCCTTCCGTCATCAGGGCAAGCCAAGCCGCCAGCGCGCCGTCTATCATCCAGCGTCCTGACCGGCAGTTTTTTCTGGCTTTAAGTGTTTTCCACGCGATAGCGAACATCAACCATAGCCAGATCGCAAGGCAAGGAAGCCCGCGTTCGGCGGCAAATTGCACGTAGTCGCTGTGCAAATGTCCGTGGTATCCCCGCATCGGGGATTTACCCGGGGGCAAGTAAAGGTCGTAAACCTCGGGAATTGTGTTTGGGCCGACGCCGAGCAGCGGATGCTCGAGGAACATCGCCCACGCGACGCGCCACAGCGCGAGCCGCTCACTCTGCGTTCCAGCGAGGCTGAAGACGCGGTCTACCACGGTGGTATGCAGGGTCGGTGGAGCGAGCCACGGCAACTCGGCGACCAAGTGCGCGACGGCGAGACCGG
>JAJYNF010000126.1 GCA_021786455.1 Acidobacteriota bacterium | reverse complement strand
GTTTGCCGGCAATCGAGTTGGAAGAATCCTCACGCATCGCGCGCCCAGCTTCTTTACTCATTAAACTCCACCATGCTGTCTCTCAGTGTACCAAGAGGCTCGCTCCTGAACAACTTGCGCCTAAGCCCGGGACGCCGGCTTTTGACTGAGGAGTGGACCGTTGATATAATAACGACGATAACGAAGGCATGGGAAGGTTGATTTGCCGATCTACGAGTATGGCTGTGCGAAATGTGGAGCGCGGATCGAGAAGATCCAGAAATTTAGCGACCCTCCGCTCGTCCGATGTAAACGTTGTGGGGGCAAGCTGGAGCGGTTGCTTTCTCCCCCGGCAATTCAATTCAAGGGCTCGGGTTGGTACGTTACCGACTACGCGCGCAAGGCAGCCCCGGCGGAAGATTCAAGCGCAAGCAAAGGCGACGGTCATCCCAAAAGCGAAGGCAAGCCGTCGGCCACTGGAACAGTCCGCTCATCAGCTAATACCAAGTCTTCCTCCGACAAGTAGCCTGGTCGGCAAGCTTCTCGCCAACACAATCTCGAAGGGCTTCAGGGTGATGTTTCCCGCCACGCGCCGAGCAGACGGCGCAGCATGACAAGTTGGCCGAGGTGATAAGCGTTGTGGTCTGCAACGAGCAGGGTCTCGCGGAGGAGGGTTTGACCGTGACGCTGAGGAATGGGTCGGAAAAGGTCGGCTTGGGGATCAGAAATGAGAATTTTCATTTGCTTCAAGTCGCGTCGGAAATCCTTCACGCATCGGTCCCAGGCTGCTGAGTTTGGAGGGGCGGTGCTTGATGGCCAATAGCCAGCGGGAAATTCCGGCGACATGTGGCGGGGGTTGCGGCAGAATTCTAAGATGTCCCATTGCGCGATGCGCAGGTGTTCGAGCAACCGCCAGGGTGTGAGCGTGAGCCAACTGGAGCCCGTCCCCGCAGCCGCGCCGGCAAACCGGCAATGGCTTGGTGAAAAGCCAGATGCGCGCTGCCCCCGGCCAACAGTTCGAGGAGATGCTTTCGCAAACCTGCTTGTGGGTCTGTCATGGTCTGTTCCCACTCGGGCTTCGCGGGCCCGAACGCGACAGCAGCAGCGACCTCAGATATTTCCTAAAGTCTGATCCAAGATCCGGGCGCTTGAGGGCCAACTCGACGGTAGCCTTAAGAAATCCCAGCTTATCGCCGGCATCGTAACGCTGGCCCTCGAACACACAGCCGTAAATCGGCTCGCGCTCAAGGAGGTGCCGCATGGCATCCGTCAATTGGACTTCGCCGCCCGCTCCAGGCTGAGTGGTGGCGAGCTGATGAAAGACGCCAGGTGTCAGGATGTATCGGCCGATAATCGCCAGATTGGAAGGAGCTTTGCCGGGGCTTGGCTTTTCAACCATATTCTGGATCCGGAAAACTCGGCCGTCCCAGTGGTGGCGGGATTCAGGCACACCTTGGACAATGCCGTAGTTCGAAACTTGCCGGTGACTGACCCGCTGGATGGCGACCACGCTGCGACCGTAATGAGCGTACACTTTCATCATCTGCCGCAAGCAGGGAACGGGCGCCTCGATAACATCGTCGGACAAAACAACCGCGAACGGCTCATCGCCGACCAACCCCCGGGCCGTCAGAATCGCGTCGCCCAGACCCCGTGCCTGCTGCTGACGGACATAGCAAACCTTCGCCAAGCCGGCGACCGCCCGCACCAGGCTTCTCAGTTCTTCCTTGCCGCGTCCTGCCAATTGGTGCTCCAGCTCAAAGGAAACGTCGAAGTGGTTCTCAATGGCCTCCTTCCCGCGCCCCGTCACAAAGATGACCATCGGAATTCCGGAAGCCGCCACTTCCTCAACGGCATATTGAACCAGCGGCTTATCCACAATGGGCAGCATCTCCTTCGGTTGGGCCTTCGTGGCGGGCAAAAAACGAGTGCCCAGACCCGCCACCGGAAGAACGGCAGTGCGAAGTGGTGCCCCCGCGATCTCCTCTTGCGCCATAGGCCTCCCCTGAACCACGCCATCGCTATGCTAACATGGAATCCTGGTGACGATTCCATGCGCGTGCTTGGCATTGAGTCCAGTTGCGATGAAACAGCCGCTGCCGTCGTCGAGGACGGGTGGAAAATCCGCAGCAGCATCGTTGCTTCGCAAATTCCAATGCACCAAAAATTCGGCGGCGTTGTCCCGGAACTCGCCTCGCGAGAACACCTTAAGAAAATCGGGCCGGTCGTGGATGAGGCCTTGACGCAAGCAGGTGTTTCCGTCGAGGAGGTGGACGCGATTGCGGTTACAGAAGGACCCGGGCTGGTCGGGTCGCTTTTGGTGGGTTTGGTTTACGGCAAAGCCATGGCGCTGTCGCTCGGCAAGCCGCTGATCGGCGTCAATCACCTGGAGGGACATATACACTCGGTCTTGCTCCAAAATAGGAACGACCGTGAGGCTGACCCTACTGTTCCGGTTGCCAGCTTCCCTAACATCACCTTGGTGGTTTCCGGAGGCCACACGTGCCTTTATCGGGTCGAATGTTCCTCTCAAGACGGCCCCCTCCGATTCCACTACGAATTGCTCGGGCAAACCCGTGACGACGCGGCCGGCGAGGCGTTCGATAAGGTCGCCAAACTGATGGCGCTCGGTTACCCTGGCGGGCCCGTTATTGACCGACTGGCGCGCTACGGCAACCCCCAAGCAGTCGAACTGGGGCGCATCCGCATGAAGGGAAATCCGCTCGACTTCAGTTTTTCCGGTCTTAAGACGGCGGTGCTCTATCGTGTCCGCGGCACAGCGCTTCAGGAGGAGGCAGAGAAGCGATGGGCTTCACACAAAGGCGCCACAGCGAAGATTTCGGCGGACGAATGGCGCGAGTGTTGCTCTCCGGCAACGCTCGATCTGGTTGCGTCGTTTCAGGAGGCCGTGGTAACGGATCTGGTGGAGCGGACGCTTAGGGCGGCCCGTAGCGGGCGGGTGAATTCAATCTTCGTCGCCGGCGGGGTAGCCTCAAACTCCGCTTTGCGGGAGCGCTTTCGAAAGTCGGCCGCAGGCGATGGCTTCCTGGTCTTTTTCCCGTCTTCCAAACTTTCGACCGACAATGCAGCCATGATTGCGGCCGCGGCGTACTTTCGGTTGTCGGCCGGTGAGCGGGCTGGAGTATCGCTCACCGCACACCCTTCGTTCCCTCTCGGCGTCTAAGTCAGCCCTCGTCGAGTCCCAGCCCGGTTGAGGAGGCGCTCCTACAAATCGGTGAAATTGCCGCATGAAAGGCGCGCCACCGCTAGCACACTCACCCGCGCACGCCGCTCAAGAACAACATTCATTGGCGGCGCAGCGCGCCTCGGAGCGGTTAGAGTCTCGCCGAAAGTTCGCTTAACATGCTAAGCTCATTCGGACCCGCGGGACCGCAGGGGAAAAACCAGCCCGTGGGAATTAGCTATGGGCTTCACGTGGAGGAGGCAAAATGGAAATTGTTAGTCGTCGAGATTTTATGAAGTCGGTCGCTGTCGCCGGGGCGGTGGCAGCTTCGTCTTCAGCCAGCGATGCTTCGGGAGATGCGCGTTTGCAACCGGTGTTTCTTTCCACCTGGCCTTTCGGTCAGGCGGCTAATGAGCAAGCCGCTAAAGTCTTTCACTCCGGCGGGAGCCTTCTCGATGCTGTTGAGAAGGGAATCAATGTGGTCGAAGACGATCCGAAAGTAATGAGCGTTGGCTATGGCGGTTTGCCCAACGAAGACGGCGTGGTTGAGTTGGATGCTGGCATCATGGATGGCACGCGGCACCGCGCAGGCTCAATTTGCAATCTTCACCATATCAAAAACCCGATTTCCGTAGCTCGGTTGGTGATGGAAAAAACCCGGCACACGACGATGGCCGGCGAGGGCGCGTTTCTTTTCGCCCTCAAGATGGGTTTTCACGCTGAACAACTACTAACCCCTGCCAGCCTGGAGCGATGGCTCAAATGGAAGGCCACGCCTAATCATCTGACCTACTGGATTACGCCGGAAAATCACGACACAATCGGAATGGTGGCGACCGACGGAAACGGCCATATCGTAGCCGGCTGCTCAACTTCCGGCTTGGCATGGAAAATTCCCGGGCGCGTGGCGGATTCGCCGCTGGTGGGCTGCGGCTTTTATGCCGATGACCAAGCCGGCGGAGCTTCCGCTACCGGCGACGGAGACCTCATGACGAACTATTGCACGAGCATCTCAATCGTCCGAATGATGGAGCGCGGAGCATCACCTCAGGAGGCGTGCAACGAGCTTCTTCAACATATGGCGCAAACGGATTCCAGGAACAAGGAAAGTCAGTCCGCTGTCATCGCTATGAACCCGCGGGGTGAGGTCGGAGCGGCCTCCATGAATGCTCAGTTCCGTTTACAATACGCTCTCTGGCGGAATGGACAGAGCCACCTTCTGCTGTCCGAAGTGCTCTACTAACAGGCTTCCGGCTCAGGCGGCCGCGGGCGGGGTTTCGGCAGCCGTTGGGCGGGGCGCTGGCAGGAAGAGCCACGCGAAAACCGCCAATATTATCAGCGCGAGGATGAAGCCGTTCCATAGGTAAAAGGTCGCCGGTTGCGACAACAACACGACCAGTGGCATTGCGACCGCCAGCGTGAATGTCGCGGCCACGTAAGCCAAGACGTTGGATCGGAAGAACAGACCGACCACTAACCCTGCCACTGTCAGTGGAACTGCATTTAACACCCACCCCGCCAGATATTCCTTCACCGAGTGAGCGCCTGAAGGGCCAAGCGCGATGAATATCAGCAGGAGCCCCGCCCATAACCACCAGGCGCCGCGTCGCCAGCCAAGCCTCGCGCTATAGATGATCAAGGCAACGGCCGAGGCGCCGAAGAACACGGCCATGACGGCGCTGAGGAAAAATCCTCCTGCGGGGAATAGCGAATCCATCAAGGCGGGAAACAAAGCGATACTCACGGGAGCGACCGCGTGAAAGCGGTCGGAAAACAGCAAGGCAAGTTTCGCTAAGGCCGCCCCGGCAGCAAGGCTTGACAGGACGGCAAGGAGGGCGTCGCGTCGCCAAGCCCGCCGTGCCAAGCCGCGGGTTATCTGCCAGGCATCCGGATAGAAACTTGCCGCAAGACCCACGATGAGCCATCCCGCAACCCCAATCAACAAGGGAGCCACCGCCAGGGATGCGGCAATCTCAATCCAGAAACTAACCAGCGAAGTGGAAGTCGCGTACTGCTGGAAAATCGTTGGCAGCCGGTTCAGCTCGCTCAGCAGCGAGACCACCAAGAGGATAATCCCGACCCATAACGCGCGGCGCCACTGAATCTTCCCTGCCCGCACCTGTCGCGCAAGCAAGATAATAAAGCCGCCTGTCAACGCCAAGTAGAGAAGGCCGCTCAAGGCCAGAAGCACGGTATTGCCCAGATGCGATGCTTCCCGCTGGCGAACCCAGCTCTCGGGCAGCTTGAAATAGCGCGACATTCCCACAACTTGACCACCCGCGATATTCACCACAAGCCGATAATGCGCGCGATCTACATTGCGGGGATCGCCGCCTTTTGCCTGCCACGTGAGGGTATAGTCCTCGCGCGCTTTTTGCTTTTTGGCTTGGGAATTTTGAAGCTCAAATCCGTCCAAGCGATAACCCTGGCTTTCCAGAAATTGTTCAGCCAGTGATTTTGCCTGCGCTGGCGTGAGCGACGCGCCGGGCGCATCCTGGTTCAACAAATGCTGGAAATCGAAGACTTGCCCGTCCGTCACATCAACGAAGACTCGGTATTCGTTGCGGTGCAGCGGGCGGAAAAAGCGGACTTCCCATAGCTCAAGACGGGTCGCCTGGCGATAGATTCGATCCGCTTGCTCCACCGAACGCCGCTGTAGCAGATAACGTAAAGCCAAGGGGTCCACATTCTCATCAAGCCAGGCGACACGGTGAAAGCTCTTGACGCGGACGCTCTGGTTGCGCAAAAACTGGCTCGCAACACGCTCCGCCCGGGCGCGAGTTTCGCGGAGTCGAATGCCTTTGCCAAACCGGTAGGCCGGAATCATCGCCAGCCCCGCCGAGACCAAAATGACGGCTGCCGCCAGCCTTCTTCGTCGTTTGGGCAACGGCGCGTAAACGAAGGGTGCGGCCGCGCTGGCGGTTCCTTCCGCCGATTCTTCCGGCCGCCGCCGCACTCCGGCGGCTGCATTCGTTACGGACGCATCATCGCTGAACGTCCCCGTTCGAAGATAGGAGATGAAGGCAATCCCCAGGGGGACAAGCATGATGCCCGCAGTCAAACCGCCCGAAACCATCAGATAGCGATTGTGGGACCGCAAAAGCAGGAAGGCCGTGTAAAGAGCATCCACGGAATAATGCCAGATCATCGTGGCCACGACGCCAAACCGAAGCATCAAGATTCCGACAATAATGCCCGCAAAGCCGACTTCGAGCCCTCGGATGAAAAACGGTTGATTCGGATATGCGGAGTGGAGAAATCCCCAGACGAACGCCGCGGCAATGATGCCGGCGGGAAGCGAGCGAAAGGTTTTTCGGAGAAATGGAACGGCAAAAGCGCGGAATTGCATCTCCTCCGAGACGGCGGGAAAGAAGCCGATGAAGAGCACCGATACCCAAGGGATGGCGGTATTGAGCTGATTTGAAAACGGAAGGTCGGATGGCGCCCATGCTCCCAGCCGGTTAGCGATCAAATAGAAAACCGTCTGATAAGCGAAAAAGAAAAACGTCATGGCGATGCCGACCACGTTGGCAATAAAAAATGAGCGCGACCGCAGGCCCGACCAGCTCAGAGTGCGCCGAATCGAAGGCAGACCGGGGAACGCCGCGCGGTATAGGGGTTCTGAGGCCGCCACCACCAGAAAAATCAGAGCGCCTGTACCCAGCGAACTCAAGAAAGCGCCTATGTAATAGTTGCCGATAAAGCTCGAATAGGA
>JAJYNF010000045.1 GCA_021786455.1 Acidobacteriota bacterium | reverse complement strand
GTCTTGGGCGGCTCTCGCATGCGGCCGTTTCGATAGCGCCGACGGAGTCAGTCCAACCGCCCTTGCCAGCCCGCTCACAGAAATGCCAAGGCCTCGCGCGACCGCGTCAGCGTCGAGGCGGCCGGTGCCCTGATCGTGGAATTCTTCGACCATGGTTTCGTCTAAGGCACCAGCTTTTTTCGGGGTTCCTGCCTCGAACACTTGCGTCAGATTGGCAATCGCATCACCGAGGGCACCCAGCGGAACTACCGCCGTTGCTCCGGCGCGGTAAACTTGGGCGCTCATCTCTCCCGAGAGCTTGCGGCCCGTAATCACGATCGCGGTCTTGGGGAATGCGCGACGCAATCCTTTGATCTCGACAAGAGCAGCTCCACGTTCCCCAAGGCCGGCTACGATGAGATCTGGCGCGGTGTCTGGCTCCGCGCCCGCTACAGCCTTTGCCACTGAAAGTCTCCGCAAATGGGCCGACCTCAGCGCCGCTGTAACCCTTCCCTCGAACTCCGGTCCCTCATTCTTCCGTGTGATGTATAGGGCGTTTAGCATTGACATAAATGTGCCATAATTGTGCCGAGTCGTCAACGACCACAAGATGGTCCGCACGGTCCCGACTTGAACCGACGTGCCTGAAAGCCACGAAGAGACAAGGTCTGGGAGCGCGCTCACGCGGAGTACACCACCGCCTCCAGATAAGCACGCATGACCTTCTCCACGCGGCATACGCGTGCAAATTTCATCAGATCGTCGACTTTGGGTCGCTTCCGGCTTAGATAGAGCCTCAGAGCTTCGAGAACCACATCGAGCCCGATCTTGTTTCGATACTTGAAGCAGTCGGCCAGCGTCTTCTCGGGACTGTAAACCCGCAGGCGAATACCATCCACCGTGTGGTTTTGGATCCCTTCCGTAAATGAGCGTCCCGTGAACCAAAAGACACGGAGCGGAGGATGCCGGAGTCTTGGCGGCTCCGCACCGCGCGGCAGCGCGAGATGAACCTCATGCGGAACCTGAGTGGTAATCTCGTGGTATCCTAGAGCGGAGATTAGGCAGATTACCCCGGACGGGATTTTCGCGGCAACGGTAACTAGGTCGGGATTGCTGAGCGCCGGCAGGTCTGCCAGACGATAGAGCCCGCGACTGAGCTGCTCGACGACGCCTTCGTCGCGCATCTCGTAGAGAGCCCGAGGATGGATTCCGGCACGCAGCGCGGCACTGGTGCGAAGTAGACCCCCGTGCTGGATGAAGGCTTTCCTCTCCTTTTTGAATGGTTTCCGCACTTGATAATATTACCAGCAATTGATAATATATGCTGGTATATTCGCCCGATCAAGCGGGCCCTAGCTACAAGGCCAGCGCTGAGCTGCGGTGCTGCGAATGACCAGATTCTGTGAGGCCACCATGAAAAGCATCGTTGAACTCCTGAACGAACTGAAGGCGATCGGAGAGTTCCCGTTTGCCCAGCGATTTCATCTGCCATCGCTGGACGCCGCTTATCATCGGAAACTTGACTTCGACAATTGGTTGCGGCGGTGTGTTGAACCAGCTCGAAGATTCTCCAACATGGAAGAAGCTTGGCACGAATATGAAAAGAGTTTCGGATAAAACACCAGCCGCCGATGGGGCCTCTGCCCAGGCGAAAAGAGCGACGCTCCGCCTCGGCGACGGAAACACCCGCATCTGCGGAATGAACATCGCGGCTGCCGCGGCTCGCGAGTTTATGAAAGGGGCCGGGAAACCCGCGCGTCTGGCCGGCACACGTTGCCCGGCTTGTTGATGCCAATCTCTCGTTGATGGGCCAGCGAATCATGGTGAGGGTGCGTAGGCTGGAGCGTGCTGGCAGACGACGCGAGGCGGAGCAAGCGTTCCGAGAAGGTATGGCTGAAGTGGGAATTGCAGCCGCAAAAGAGGTTCTGAACTCGGAGGCGTAAAGCGGCAGGTTTCGGAACGGCCCGGCGTGGGTGCGCGTGGCCCGGAACTGCGGGGGCTGCGCTGAGGACCGGGAGGCTTCTCAGGGCCGGATTACTTCACGTACGCGGCATTGGGTGCGGTGCGCTGGGTTCATCCTGCGGCAATTCGGGAATTCTGGAACACGAATGGGGAGGTGGTCCAAACGCGCTCGGGACCAGGTGAGCGACGCTCCAAACTGTTCCTCTGATGACAGCGATGAGATAATCTTCGGACGGGCGCTGATTATCCGGTACGGTGGCGCGCTTGTTAGCTTTGAGGGATGAGGCAAAGGGAACAGGCTGGATAGGCGCGAGGAAAAGCGGAACCGCTTGCGGCTCTTTGCGGCTGAAGGCCGAGAAAATCGCCATTTTCCAGGTCAAACTGGCGGTCGCAAGCGCCACGAGGGGGAAGGAGCTTGCCGGAAAATGACGCGGGGAAAGCTCCAGCAGCTCTTGGGTTCGAGTTGAGCGCCGTCAAACAATCGTCACCTACCGCACAGGCTAAAAAGTTTGCCGAGCTGCTAACGGCGTGACGCACTCCGATGCCACGCTCTCGACTTCAAATCGAATTCAGATTGCGTAACGTCAATGGAACGAGCGGCACCGCGCCGCTACGTCCAGACCGTTCGACTCTCGACCTAAATCTTTTCGCTGGAGCGGGCGGACTGGCACTGGGACTGACAGCCGCTGGTTTCTCCGTGGATCGCGTATATGAACTCGATCCAGTCAGTTGCAAAAGTCTCAGGCGCAATGCGGCGTCCACCCTCCTGAATGTTGCGGTCGAAGAGGGTGACGTTGCTAAGGTGGACTGGAGCACAATTACAGCACCTGTGCGCTTATTGGCGGGCGGCGTGCCCTGCCAACCTTTCAGTTTAGGCGGGAAACACCGCGCAGACCGTGACGAACGCAACCTGTTTCCCGAGGTCTTTCGCGCCGTCAGGAAGCTGCGGCCCGAGGTCTTGGTTGTGGAGAATGTGCGAGGCCTTCTGCGCGAAGGATTTCGACCGTACTTTGAGTACATCTTGCGACAATTGGAATTTCCATTTTTGGTTCGGCGCACGGACGAGGCTTGGCAGCAGCACGACAAAAGAATCAGGAGGCACCAATGTTCGGCCGGTTATGAACCCGCTTATCGAGTGAGTTGGCGGCTCCTGGAAGCAGCGGACTTCGGCGTGCCGCAAATTCGCCAGCGCGTGTTCATCGTAGCCGCGCGGCCGCAGCTTCCTCCGTTTTCGTTCCCTTTGCCGACCCATAGTCGGGAAGCGCTGCTTCGCAGTTTCGCCTCGAAAAGCTACTGGGAAAGCCACGGTATCAAGAGACGAGTGCCACCAGCGGCCAATGGCTTTTTACAGAAGCTCGATCGAGAGGACGACGCGCGGATGCCATGGGTAACGGTCAGAGACGCGCTTCGCGGCTTGCCGGAGGCGGCGCCTGAAGAAACGGGGGCCTCGATGAACCATTGGCAAATTGTCGGGGCGCGCGCCTATTCAGGACACGCCGGCAGCGCCTTGGATTGGCCGTCCAAAACCATAAAAGCCGGAGTACATGGCGTGCCGGGCGGGGAGAATACCGTGGTCGATGAAACGGGGTCGCTCCGCTATTACACTCTTCGTGAAGCCGCGCGGATACAAACCTTCCCGGACGATCATTTTTTCGAGGGCGCCAGAATCCACGTGACGCGACAAATAGGCAACGCGGTACCTTGCGCGCTCGCCGCCGCTGTCGCCAAGCAAATATTCCAAATTTTGGGTGCCACAGCGGCACCGGTTGTGAGGGTTGCTGAAAATGAGCCCGGACGCACGGATTCTTGAGGAGTTTGACCTTCAACCGGACCCGAGAATTCTGCCGATGCTCGGCGAGATCAATCTTCCTCAGTGGAGATGTATCGCCGAACTGGTCGACAACGGAGTAGACGGATTTCTGGGAGCAACGCGTTCTGGTCATCCGATCTCTTCTCCGGAGGTGCATGTTTCAGTGCCCACGGTGGATTCTGGTTCGGCCAAAGTCACCGTACGAGACAACGGACCGGGCATGGATCCGGGCATGCTGGAAAAGGCAGTGCGCGCGGGCTGGACGGGAAACGACCCTATTAGCAACCTTGGAATGTTCGGGATGGGGTTCAACATTGCCACCGCTCGACTCGGAACGATAACCGAAGTCTGGACGACGGAAGCGGGTAGCCGCGAATGGTACGGGCTGGAGATCGATTTCGAGAAGCTGATGCGGCAGCGTCACTACCGGACGCCGCGCCTTTCGCGGCCAAAGATCGATCCGCACGAAAGCGGAACCGAAGTGTCCGTCGTTCGCATTAAACCCGAGCAGAGGCAATTTCTTACCAAGACAGCCAACCTCTCAAGGCTGAGGAAGGAACTCAGCCGGGTCTATTCCGCGATTCTGAGGCCGCAGGGCGTCCCGCTCAGTTTTCGGCTGATGTTGAACGGTACCCTCGTCCGCGGGAGAGGGCATTGCATTTGGGGAGGCGATGGAAATGAGCAGCGACAGGTTCAGACTTCCCGCTACGGCACTGTCGATGCTTTTCAGCCTATCGATGTCCGGTTAGAAGATAGGCCTTTTTGCACGCATTGTTGGCAGTGGCTGCCGCATCACGAGCGAAATTGCCCGGCCTGCGGCTCTCCCGACGACGTTTTGGTGCGGCAGCGCCGCGTGTATGGCTGGCTCGGAGTGCAGAGATACCTGAGCTCAACAGAATATGGGCTCGATCTTCTAAGGCATGGGCGCAAAATCGAAACCAACAACAAGGACCTGTTTTTCTGGAGTGATGGAGACACCCTCGAACCAGAGTACCCAATCGACGATCCGAGAAACCGCGGACGACTGATTGGAGAAATTCATATCGACCATTGCCGGGTGACATATACGAAAGATCGTTTCGACCGGAACGATCCCGCTTGGGAGGAGATGGTCAAAATAGTGCGCGGCGATGGGCCGCTTCGTCCGGACAAAGCCGAGGGCCTTGGCTTCGGTGCAAACAATAGTCCGTTGTTCCGCCTGTTCCAGGCGTTTCGCCGCTCTAGCCCAAAACCGAAAGTCGCCGGCTGCTACGCCAAGTTGTTGGTCGTCCCGGACAATGACCGTTCGGAGGAGATGGCCAAGAGATTTTTCGCCGGAGAGTCCGATTTCCAAACGGACGCAAAGTGGTGGGAACTGATCGAAGAGGCGGATAGGCAACTATTAACTCCGTCGGGAACGCCCACACCTAGCAGCCCGCCACCGCAAGGATTCGAAAGCTTCGGTGGAGGTGCGCAACCGACCGAGGCCTCTGCCACCGCCGCAGACTCCGCCCCGCCCCCACCTCAGCGAACTCCGATATCGTCTCTCGGCGGCGAATTTCGTGACGACGGGACGGGGCTGCGTTGGGAAGTCGCGGCCTACCAAGTCGAAGAAGGCGACGCCGGGTTGGGGAGCGCCAGCAGACCGTGGGCGCTTCGAGCCACGGCGGCCGGTGTCCACGAGTTCCTCGTGAACACCGCTCATAACGTTTTCCGCTCCGCGACTCTTACTCCCCAGGACGCGCTATTGGCCGAGCTTGCGTGGTCCGCAATGGACTTTCAACGCGGGACTGCATCATCGGCGACATTCTCCGGTGTTCTTGCCAGCCTGCGAGAGCGGTACGCGGTCTCGTCGAAACTTGATCCGGTAACGCTTTCGGGCGAAGCGATTTCGAGTTTGGGCGAGGTCGCAAGAAGCCTATCGGCGCACACGAGACCCGAAGATGGGCGCGCGTTGTTTGAGGAACTGTCGCCGGCCGAGCAGGAAGCCGTGCACCAAAAGATGGCGAGCAAATTCGTTCCGAACGCCCAGCAGGCGATAGACGAGGGGCGCTTCCTGGAATTCGCCCCGCGCAAAACACTCCTACGATTTTTCGAAACCCACCCGGATCTCTTTTTCGACGGACGATATTGGGACGTGCCTTTTTCGACGCTTAACTATGGGATTCCGTCAGCGACGGAAGAGGCCCAAGCGCAGATTGTTCGGTACTACTCGAGTCTATTATCAGACGTCATCTGGCTCGCGGAGCAAGACGCGACCGAGTTGGCCGACGCCAGTAGGCCCCGACTGCTTCGAGCGGCGCTGGCGCTCGACTTGATCTCAGGCGAAGCGGCGAGGGAGGGCGAAATTTGAGCCCGGCCGTGCGAGAAGCGTTTTTAAGCGACAGGCGCCTGCTGCTCGGTCCTTGGCAGGCCTTCGAGCGCGACGTGGGCCGCCTTCTGGTTGCGAACGGATTTGATGACGTTCGCATAGTAGGCGGCGGCGGCGACAAGGGCGCGGACGTTCTCGGAGTCCAGAACGGAGATCTCTGGATCTTCCAGTGCAAACATACGACCACAATGCCACCCCCCAGTCACGCGATCGGCGAGGCGGTCGAAGCGGCGTCTTTCTATCATGCGACGCACATCGCTGTGGCAACGTCGCGCCCGCCCGGAGACGCGTTCAAGCAGGAAAAGGCGCGTTTCGAACGGACGGGGCTTAAGATTCAAGTGGCCGATCCGGAAACTCTTTTGACATTGATGGCCAGAACGCCTGAGTACCCGAAAGTGCGAAAGCCGCTGCGCGATTATCAGGAACAAACCTCCGACCGTTTTCGGCAAGCGTTGCTAGATACGCACCGCGCCCAGATAGTCCTCGCCACTGGACTCGGAAAGACGGTGGTGATGGCGGAAGTGGTAGCAGACCTATTGAGAGACGGCCTTGTCGGCGAGCATCAGCGGGTATTGGTTCTGGCGCATACGCGCGAAATCGTGAATCAGCTTCACCGACAGTTCTGGTTCCAGCTTCCAAAATGGGTCCCCACGCATCAACTGTCAGAGGGCGAAGTCCCGACGTACTGGGAGGGAATAACCTTCGCGACGGTACAGAGCGTAGTCTCGCGTCTGGACATGCTGCCCCAGTTTGGCTTGATACTGGTCGATGAGGCTCATCACATCGCCGCGGACAATTTCAGAAGCACCATCGAAGCTTTGCGGCCGAACATGCTC
>JAJYNF010000032.1 GCA_021786455.1 Acidobacteriota bacterium | reverse complement strand
TTCACAACCTCCTTTCGCTGCCTGTTTAGATTCGAGACCCCACAAAACGATACATGGCAGCGGCGCTCGCGCCTGGCGCGCGAACACTCAGCAAGGACGTTCGGCACGATATTGAGAATACTGTAATTAAGCTTGCGACGGCGGTGGCGCCGAACATCTGTGGACGAGGTTGGCCTGTAATGTGAAATCTAAAAAACTGCGACCTTGAGCCAGCCTTTGCGGGTGAGGCTCGGCGTGCGATCAGAAGCTGCAACTATTGTGGAGATAGATCATTTACGAATATTGACGACGAGGCCAGATCAGGCTATGTGCAGTGGAATCATTTCACGCTACCGGTGAGTCTGATACGCTACATCGGATTTTGAAAACAGGCCGGCTCCAAAATAGACCACTGAGCCAATCATAGTCCCTCAAAGATAATCAAAAACCAAATCCGCGTGACAAACTTGGGCTAGCACAGTAAGGCTTGCGTATAATTTAAGAGGCCTTCCATGCGGGCAGTCGTCCAGAGAGTCCATCACGCTAAAGTAAGGGTCGCTCAAAGAGTCGTGGGCGAGATCGGCTCAGGCTTGCTTGTGTACCTCGCCGTCGGAAAGGGTGACACCCGCGAGGCCGCGCAAGACCTAGCCAACAAGATCGCTAACTTGCGCATCTTTGACGACGGCCAAGGCAAGATGAGCGTTCCTCTCGCCGGATTCGGCAAGTCAATATTGGTCGTTTCAGAGTTCACCCTGTATGGCGATTGCCGCAAGGGCCGGCGCCCGAATTATATGCTGGCCGCGCCGCCCGACACGGCGCGAGAGCTTTACGAAGCCTTTGTCGCGGCTCTTCGCTCCTTCGGCTTGGAGGTCGCAACCGGCGAGTTCCAGGCCACGATGGAAGTTGAGTCGCTGAACGACGGCCCTGTCACGCTGCTTCTTGATTCTGAAAAACTTTTCTGAGCAAGCGTCGAGGGAACAACCACGATTCGGCTTCGTCCGCGCGTTCGCAGTTTGGGTCAATCCGCCAGCAAGCGCTTCGGTCTTCCTTGTCGGTAAAGTACCTGAACACCGTCGCGCCAACCCTGGTTAATTCCTACCCGAATCACTTCAATCGCGGGATCAAAATAGCGCAGCAAGGTTTCCAGGGACGAATGGAACCGAAACGCCGGCGCGACCAAATACAGCCGTGGAGGCAGCGTTTGAATAGTCGTCTCAGGGAAATAGCCATACTTCTGGAAGACACCCTGCTTCGCCAGATGCGCTACACGCATCCAGTAATCGAGTGCCTGAAAAGGCAGATTGATTTCCTCTTCGAGCTTCAATTCGATGACCGCTAGTCGCCCGCCTCGGCTCACGCCAAGAACGTCCATCACCCCCCGGTCATTTCCGGCAAACGACGGCACCTGCGAATACACAAACTGAGGCGAAAGCTCAGGATCCACCTTGGTCATGTCGCCAATCAGAATACTCTCTAGCCACCGCTCGCTTTGCAGCCGATAAAATAAATCTTGGCGGTTGAGATTGCTTGGGGTCCGACGCTCGATCACCTCCTGGATGAAAGCGTGCAATTTCTGGCGATCTCGCGGACGGTACTCGCGGATGCTGCCCTCCAGTCCAAACAAGACGCGCGGCGAAAGGTCTCCCTCCACCCGCGCGACCTCCAGTCCGGCAACACGGACCGATAGGGACTTTCCGGAGGCATTCGGCACAATGTTGACTCGGTCATATAAACTCTGAAGAATTGCCCGCAGCATTTCGCCATGCCGCTCGAGGAGCATCTCGCCTTGTCGGCGCGCCGTCAATGTAATTTCAAGTTCGCTGTTCGCCTCCACATCCACTTGCCGAGGTGGCGCTGAATCGGGCTGCCATTCGAAAAGCTCCACCTTCACTGCGCGCTGGTTGAGGCACTTCACGCGCCACAGATTGCATTCGATCGCGGCAGCCGGAATAAAGACTTTAAGGCCGGCAACTGCCGTCCGCTCAACATGGGTCCGAAGCCAATCAAGCCAGATCACGCCGAAAGCCAGCAAGCTGTCCGCTGCTTCAGGTGTCTCCTGCTCACCTAGCCCCAAAAATGCCCAGGCGTTTTGACCCTGCCGGGCCAGGCCGCGGGTGTACCAGGTCGAAAATGAAAATTCCCGATCTGAGCGATGACTGACGCGTTCGAGTCTCCACGCAGAGTATTCATGCGTCAGCATAGACGCAAACCGGCGCGAAAATTCCTCGCGCAGGGTCGCGCGACCCGCACCCGCGGCGGCTTGATCTTGCTCCCGAAACTCCAGAGTCGTCAGCCGGCCACTGCGCGAGTGACGGGCAAAAACACCTAACCGCCGCCCGTCGCGGTAGGCAACTTCCTCAATTCGCCGGCTCACGCTTCGCGTGTTGTTCCACGCCTCAAAGACCAACTTTCCGAATTCCAGGGCGGCCCGCCATTGGCTGACCGAAAGATCAAACAACTCCTCTCCGTCTTCCTCTACTAGGGGATGCTCAAGCGAGTGGATAAACTCTTCCACCTCGCGGCGTAGTTCTTCAAGCGATTCGGGCCCGCGCTTCATGGCCATGCTCGATCATTATATCGAGCTTTCCCAGAGGGCAACGCCCGCCCCGCGCGAGCTCGACTTCCGCTACTGCTTTCTTCAGGACGGCTTCAGCTCGGCGCTCAACCTGATCAGCGCCCCCCCCGCGCGGTAAGCCCTGGTCCTGTCCTCAACCGTCAGTGTCATCTCGCCTTCCAGAATGACGTAAGCCGTTTCAACCGGGTGCGTGTGATCGGCGTAGAAAACAGCGGGGCCGTCCTCCCAGACGAGGGTCTTAGTGAATCCCTCCACTTGGAGTTGCCTTTTGAGCTCGCGAAGGTTCGTTAAATAAGGAATCGGGCCCCAACTTGCCGGCTCGACCGTCAACGGGAAAGCCGCCGGGGGTCAGGCGAGCGCCCGACTAGCTGGGAGGCTGGACTTTGAGATTTGATTTGCTGAGCGCCTTGACTAGGCTGGCTTCGATGGTTCGCCGGTCTTGGCCCCGCGCCATGGCGATTTCGTCCACCAGAAGCTGCCATGCGCGGTCGAACATTTTCTTCTCGCGGAAGGAAAGAGACCTCTCCTGGCTCAGAACCAAGAGCCCTTTGAAAACCTCCGCTACCCCCTGGAGCGTGCCATTACGCATCTTTCCGACATTCTCTTTGTAACGATCTTTCCAGTCTCGGCAATGCTTGCACTCTCCCTTTTCAAGGAAGTTGAGAATGATCTCAACCTCGCTCTGTTTTGCCACGCGCCGAAGACGCACGCTCTGAACGTTGCTCATGGGCACCATGACCTTCATGCTGGTGGTGGTCAGCCGCAGCAAGTAGAAGACCTCGTTCTGCCCCGTCAGATTGCGGTTGGAGATCTGCTCAACAATCCCCACTCCCTGATTGGGATAAACGACTTTCTCTCCAATGTGGAAACTCATGGACCCCCTCAAATTTTCTGTACTTTCTACGCCTCAGCCTATGAATTCGCGCGCGAAATGTCAAGAGAAAAACCGCTGCATGAGACCCTTTCCAAGCGCCCTGCCCGCCTCTTCGAGAGCTTTCACCGATCGGCCGGGCGGTGGGTTTCCGTCCCCCAGGCACTCCGCCTTGGGGGTTGACAAACGCAACGGCAAGCGGCCAACCTGACTCCAGGGGGAACGAATCCATGCATGTCCCGCTTCATCTGATTGTTGCCTTGGGCCTTGTCGTTACTTTCATTCCATCGCAAATCTTCTGGTTTCGGCGGCTTGGCGAGCTGGCCCGCAGGCTGATTCGCAACGACCGGTGGCGAGAAGCGATCGGCGGAGCCGCGGCCATTCTTTACATTTTTCTTTTCGCGTACAATCTGGCTTGGTCGCGCCATCGGCTGAGTCCCGTTCGGCTGACGGCTGCGACGGCGCTCTTGCAGGCGCCTTTCCTGGTATGGGTAGTGAGCTCTATTTTCGGATTTCTCGTCGCTCTCCCCTTCTGGTTGGTAAGCCGTTTCTGGCCCCGCAAACCTTTCCCGGCGGAAGCAAGCGCCGAAACCGAAACCGGCCCTTCGCCCTTCGCCTCTCCCATAGCCGCGACGGAGAAGGGCTCATCGGAGCGCGCCATCTCACTTCCCTCGGCTCCTGCCCAGCTCCGCGACTTTTCACCTTCGCGGCGCAATTTCCTTTTCAAGGCGGGAATCCTAGCCGGCGCGCTGCCTTTTGCCGCTGACGCCTACGGCGCCGTTTTCGAGTTAAAGGATATGACCGTCGTGCGCCGCAAAATCCGCTTGGAGCGCTTGCCCAAAGCCTTTGACGGTTTCCGCATCGTTCAGCTCTCCGACCTGCACATTGGGCCGTTCATGACTGCCCGCGAGATCCGGCACGTTGCGGACATAGCCAACCGTCTCAAGCCTGACCTCCTCGCGTTGACCGGTGATTTTGTCACCTGGGACGCTTCCACACAAGGAGCCGTGGTTCAATCGCTGTCTGGTCTGCGCGCGCCTTATGGCATTTATGGCTGCCTTGGAAACCATGAACTCTGGGCGCACTGTCAGGCATCCATCACCCGCTTATTCGCAAAGCAAAACGTCAAAATCCTGCGGCAGGAGCGCGCCCTCATCCGCTGCGGCTCGGATGCCATCAATTTGCTGGGTGTGGACTATCAGACCCACATGAAGTTCTTCCACGGCCTCGGCTACGTTCCACGATATCTCGAAGGGATTCGTCCGCTCATCGAGCCGGACACGGCTAACATCCTCTTGAGCCACAACCCCAACACGTTCGACCGCGCCGCCGAACTGGGCGTTGATTTGAGCCTCGCCGGCCATACGCACGGCGGCCAGGTCACCCTCAATTTCATCAGCCCCGATCTTTCTCCCGCTCGCCTCATCACGCCCTACGTCGTCGGCTGGTTTCAGAAACCCGGCGGCCAGCTCTACGTCAACCGCGGCATCGGCACGATTTTCGTTCCCATCCGCTTCGGCGCCCCGCCCGAAATCACCGTCTTCGAGCTCACCCGCGCCTGACATTTCCTGGATGAGCCACTCCTTCCCATTCGTCGAATCGAGCCGGTTTTCGCTTGCCGCCCGCGAACCCGCTGTGCCACACTGGGTGGCGAAGTTAGGAGGGTTCTTGCGGGGAAGGGTCGTTTCTTCAATCCAAAGCTCGGAAAGCGGGCTAGTCGAAAGTCGAGCCTCGATAAAGCCCGGCTTAAGGATAGCCGCGTTCAGCCGGCGACTATGCTTTCTACTGAGCGCAAATCCAAGAGAGGATCATCGCGCCCGGGGCCTCATTGAGCCTGGCTAACTGGGGTGAACCTATGAATCCTTCCGCTATCAGACGTGCGCTGCTCCTAACGAGTCTCATTACGGCGTTACTAACCAGTGGGGCTGTGCGTGTTTTGACCGCCCCGTCCCACGCTCGACTCCTTTGGATTGTCGCCTCCTCGGGGCTCAAGCGCCTTGAGGCAACGCCGCATCCTGCGGGGCTGCTTCACCAGGCTTTCGATCATGCCGGCACGTGGGTCATCGTAGGCCCTCGCCTTCCCGCCTGGCTAGCAAGCTGGCGATGCCGCCGTGTCTTCAGCTTCCGCAGCTATACGGCCATGCAGAAGCGCCTTGGCCACCCCACGGGGATTTGGGGCGTGCTGTTCGATCCTGAAAACTGGCCCTTCACTCCGCCGATCGAGCGGCAAGACGTTCCGGGCTATACGGCCCGGGTCGCCCGGCTTGTCCACGCCCGCGGGCTGCGACTGATCGTGACGCCAGGCACGGATTTGGCTCATTCCCTGCTTCCGCGCCCCGGAAATCAGTTTCGAGCATTCGTGCGCCTCGGGCTGGCGCGCCGCATTGCCGCCGCCGCCGACGTTTATGAAATCCAATCTCAGGGGGCTGAAAACCATCCGCGTCTTTTTGCGTGGTATATCGCGCAGGAAGCCGCGCAGGTGCGGGCTGGCAACCCTCACGCGACGGTCTTGGCGGGCCTGAGCACGAATCCCCACGGACTGCGCGTCACGGGAGCGGAAGTGTTTCGCGAGGTCCAGGCTACGCGCCATCTTGTCCAGGGTTATTGGCTCAACGTTCCGCAAGGCGGGCCGGGCTGCCCCACTTGTGGTCGCGCTCAGCCCCAAGTCGCCATCCAGCTTCTGGAATCGCTCCGAGCCAAGGAACTGCTGTAGTGGGTAGCTGTGGCGCCCGGCAGGTGCCTAAGCCGCGCGGCGTGATCAACAGGTCGAACCGACGCGGAGATTGAAGGAATGCTTCAAGAACCCTGAAGGCGTCGCATTCGGGTACTTCCCCACGCTGTTTCCTCCGTGCTAAGCGCCGCGCCGCCCCTCACCGCGCTTGAACTTCGGCCTTCACAATCACCCTCATCTGCCGTTAGACTTTCGCTCAATGGCCTCACCGGCTCAGCCGTCGCCCGACCGCGCGCGTCACTCGGTGGCAGCCGTGGTGGTTTTTCTCATCGCCGGCTCGCTGCTTTGGCTGATGGCGGGCAATCTGTTCATCCTGGGTCTCGACGAAGGCATCTACTTCGACGGCGGGGTGCGCGTCTTGCGCGGACAAGTTCCTTACCGGGATTTTTTTGCTCTCACCGGCCCGCTCAGCTACTGGCTGGAAGCGGCGGCGTTCAAGCTGTTCGGTGTCACGCTCGCGGCGGGCCGCGTGGTGATGGTTCTGGACGTTGCGCTGCTCACGGCCCTCGTTTATTGGCTCGCCGCCCGGCTTGCCGGGAAAACCACCGCGTTGATTGCGGCGTTCACCTTCTTCGCTTTTGAGACGGGTCTTTCCTTTCGCCTTTACGCCAACCATCGTTGGGATTCTTCGGCGCTGGGGATGTTGGGCGTAGCTTTCGCGTTCCGAGGCGCCAGCACGACGTCGCGCCGGCGAATCATTCTTTTCGCCAGCGGATTTTTCGCCGCCGCCGCGGCATGGTGCACGCCTTCCGTCATCCTGCTGGTCGTCGCCGTGGGGCTCTGGCTGAT
>JAJYNF010000110.1 GCA_021786455.1 Acidobacteriota bacterium | reverse complement strand
GGATCCCCTTTTGGAGGCTCCACTGAAGCGCCCGACGTTTGGTCCGTATTCGAAATTTCCTCCGGTTGAGCGGGATTTCTCCCTGATTGTTCCAGAATCGTTGACCTACGAACGGCTTTGCCGAGCAATCCAAGAGCTGAAAATTGAAGAGATTCAAGACATCGAACCCCTGGAGCGGAAATTGCCAGCCGAACTGCCGGCGGGAACTGCGCCCAAAGGCCATGTGAGCCTGCTGGTCCGAGTGAGGTTTCAAAGCTTGACGCGAACTTTGACCCGAGAAGAGGTGGACAACGCCGCGGAGCGAATCGTCCTATCGCTTGCGCCGTTAGGCGCGAATCTACGGGGCTAGGTCTATAAGGAAGAATCTTCGGAAAGGTAAGGGAAAAGCCGTGGAGCTGTACGAGAGTCTGGCAAATTTGGAAGCGAAGCTGGCGAAGGCCGTGGAGGTCTTCAAGCAAGTTCAGGCGGAAAAACGCGACTTGGAGCAGGCGCTCCAGAAATCCGTGACCGGCCAGAACGATTACGAGCGGCGAATCGAAGCCTTGCAGCGGGAGGTTCAGACGTTGCGCCAGGAGCGAGAGGAAGTTCGAGCCCGCCTGGAAAAGCTTTTGGCGCAGATCAATTTATTGACAAAGACTGACTCGGCTGGATAATAGGGGGCGGGCGAAGTCAAAAAGCCCGCCGGGGCTTCAAGGAGCATAAACGGACCATGGCGGACGTGATTCGAGTTGAAATCTACGATCAGGAATACCGCATGAGGGGCGACCTCGATCCAGGCTATATCGAGGATCTGGCCAAGATTGTGGACGGCAAAATGCGCGCCGTCGCCGAGCGTACGCAAACCGTAGATTCCCTCCGAGTAGCGGTTTTGGCTGCTCTTAACTTGGCCGATGAATGCCAGCAGCTTAAGGCCAAGTACGAGACGGTGGCGAAGGAAGCGGACGCAAGAGTCGGCGAGTGCGCCCGCTGCCTGGACCAGATTCTCGACCTTGGAGTGTGAGGGCTGTCCGCGCCCAGGCCACGCGCGGGAAAAGGACGCGCCGGCTCTCCGGAAGCTGTGATGCCTCAATCGAGCATGAAGGAAGGAATCTCTTGCAAACCACGGTGCGCATGCTGTTTATCGGCGATATCTTTGGGCAGCCCGGGCGGCGAATGGTCAGGGATGCCCTGCCCGCCTTAAGGGATGAGCACCACCCCGACCTGGTAATCGCAAACGCCGAAAACGCGGCCGCTGGCTTTGGTATCACGCCGGCGTTAGCCGAGGAACTGCTTGATTTAGGCATTGACGCTCTCACCTCGGGCAACCATATTTGGGATAAGAAGGAGATTCTGGCTTACCTGACGGACCGTCCCGATGGACGCCTGCTGCGCCCTGCAAACTACCCTTCGGGCGCGCCCGGCCGAGGCCTCTATGTGGGCCGAACCTCCGCCGGATTGACCTACGCCGTTATCAACCTGCAAGGACGAGTGTTCATGCCTTCGATTGACTGCCCTTTTCGCGCCGCAGACGCATTGCTGGCTCAAATACCCCCCGAGGTCAAACTGAAGATCGTGGACTTCCATGCCGAAGTGACCTCCGAAAAGATGGCTATGGGATGGTACCTCGATGGCCGCGCGACGGCCGTGGTGGGAACGCACACCCACATTTCCACGGCGGATGAGACTATCCTGCCTCACGGGGCTGCTTATATTACCGACACGGGAATGACAGGGCCTTACGACTCCGTCATTGGCATGGAGAAGCAGGGCGTGATTGAAAAATTCCTCGACCAGTTACCGCGCCGGTTTGATGTGGCAAAAGACGACGTGCGCCTTTCGGGAGTTCTCATTGAAGCCGACCCGGAAACGGGGCGCGCCCGCGCTATTCAGAGGATTTTGCGAAAATAGAAAAGCCATTTGGCGATTCCACGGAAACGCAAGAGAGCCTGCCTTCGGGACGCTTCCGCGCCAGCAACGTGTCCGTGCAACTTCCCGCCGAGGCCGAGAATCGAACCCATGGGGGTACTTGCGTTCGGCGATTCGTAGGCGCACACTTGAGGTGTCGATAACCCCAGACGGGATAGACGAACGAGAGAATCGAGGTTGACGAATTGCCGAAATGGAAGGAGAAGCTCCAATGAGAAATGCGGCCAAAGCATGTTCGGGGATATTGATGGCGGCTATGGTCCTCCCGTTGGTAGCCTTCGGAGCAACCCGTAAAGAGAGCAGCAAAAGCGCCGCCGCCGCGAGCTCTAAAACCCGCCCCACCCCGAGTCAGAGCGCGGGAGTTGTTTTGCCGGCGGGTACTACGCTCCACGTCCGGTTGGAGACGACGTTAACCTCCAAGACGAACAAAAATGGGGACAAATTCCGCGGCCTCGTTGACCAATCCGTGATTGCCAATGGCGTGACGATTATACCCAAAGGCAGTTTGGTGAGCGGCCATGTGGCGTTCGTAAAACCCTCCAAACGAATCAAGGGCGTGGGAGAAATGCGGTTGGTTCTGGACAGTATTACGACCGAAAACAATACGGAGTTCCCCTTAACAGGGTCATTGGACAACGCCCAAGGAAGCCCTTGTGCCCGTATGGCGCACGACAACGAAGGCACAATCAAAGGTTGCGGCAAAAGCATGAAGGCCGCATTGAAGGGAGCGGCCATCGGCGGCGCGGTAGGCGCTGGAGCGGGCGCAACGGTCGGCATGGGTCACGAAATTGATTGCGCTTACTTCGGCGCCTGCGGGGGTCCGAGCTTCGGAGCCGACCTCGGATACGGCGCGGCAATTGGCGCGGGCGCAGTCTTGATTTACAGCCTCTTCAAGCACGAAAAGACCCTGATCTTAATCCACGGGACAGAGCTTACCTTTATCGTGGACCGTAGCGTGACGGGAATTAAGATTCCCGCCAGCGAAGCAAACGCCATCGCGTCCGGAAGTTGACCGCCCGCTATTTCTCAACAAACAAAGAGCATCGAGCAAAGAGGGCGAACCCTTGCCTTCACGAAGTGTCAGTCCGCTTCGCGCAACGAGGGACGGGAATCCGCCCCATTGCTTGCCTTCTCGCCTACGGATTTCTGCCGTGACTTCCTGTGTGAGCGCCTTAAGCTAACGGGGCGGCTCGAGCGGAGGAATCAAGGCATAGCCGGGCCGAGTTTCATACTCCTCAAGATAGCGGCGGTAGGCCGGACTGGATGGGGGGTGCTCCGTGGGCGGAGGGGGATAATTTGACATGGCCCGGAAAGGAAGTGGAGTCGAAGTCTTGGCGAACGCCGTATTGGGCTCACCATCCTTTGCGTAACCCGTTAAATCCAGGAAAAAGCTACGCCGCCAACCGGGTTGGAGTGGAGGCAAGTTTCGCGCGCTGAAAGCCACGCTGATCTCGTCGCCCGGAGACATAACCACCAGCTCATCGTCCGGCCTTTCGAGCAGCTTGAGAACGTTTCCGTACCGGGTGAAAGGCCCCTGCATCGAATTCCAGGGGGAGCTTCGCATCAAGTGGGTGTACTCATAGTGGTCCGGCTTCTGGTGAAGCCGACTGCTGACCGTAACGGAAAAGCCGCGATAGCGCAGATTGGCGTACTCAAGCGGCAGCACAGCATCCGGCTGAATGCGGCTTTCGCTGGTGGTAAAGAAGGCCTGATCCCAATAGACACACAGATTGGTGACAATGCGGACGTGATGATCAGCCGTCAGGAATTTTCCCGTCAAGTTCACCCGCATCGTCCGATTGGTTCCGCTGGGTAAGCCTATATCCGGAATGACCGTCACCCACTGACCCCGGGCGTTGCGCACTTGGAGATAGGGATCGGTCATGTGAATCTTGCGGCTGTGAAGTAGGGCGCGCGCCCCATTCGAGTCGGTCCAGTAAACCCAGCCTGTCAGCCAGAGATCTACCTGGCTCGAGGCAGGAAAGGCGCCCAGATTAAGGGTCAGAGAATGCATTTCAGCCATACCCGGAATGTTGAGTGGACGAAAGCTCGTCACGTAGTGTCCATCGGCTTTGAGAAGAAGCGGAAGGACGTTATGCCCGTGGTCGTCCACGGCAGAAACGGGAAATCGGCGGTTGCGGATGAGGTGAAGCTCGGGAGGCTTCGGGTGCGGCGAATAAATTTCATTGGCGTAAACGCGCTCGCTAGAAGGATGGTCCACCGCGAGCAAGCGGGCACTGTCGAAATAGTCCGTTTCGCGCATCTCGTCGGTCAGTTGAAACTGATATTCGCCGTGGCGAGCACGCACCGTTCTCGGCAGCCGGACGTACTCTTCAGGATACGGATGAATGTACGAGCCGTCGGGGCCGAGCTCGCCCAGCGGACCCACCCCTAACACGTCGGTCACAAAAACAAACCGTTTTCCATTCCAGGCGTAGAGCAAGGGACAGGAACTTGCCATGCGCTCGGATTCCCGCATCGAGATAACCTTGTCGGTGGCAACGTTGATGTGGTTTTGAATGATCTGATTCGGCCAAGTGGCTCGAACCACATCCAATTTGGCCAAGTGGCCAACGAAGACCCGCACCGGCCCGCCCGTGGCCTCGACCTTCTTATAAAAATTCCCCGCCTTGAATTCCAAAATCGAGCCGACACCTTCTTTATTGCTCTTGTAACCGTCCATGTTGACCACAAGCCAGTGTTCGGGGGGGCCCTGCTTCTGCCATGCAATCAACCGGCCCCGGCGCGTGAGGCCGATTAAATCGAGCTGGCCGGGATTGGTGAGCCAAGTGGGAACCAGCGACGCGACGGCTTCGCCGGCTGGCACCTTGACGTTTTCGACGTGAAATCGCCCGCCCCGGTCAGCGATGAGTCGCCAGGCGCCGCGGTCATCCGGCATGAGAAAATCGGAGTAACTGTCGCCATTCGCGTCCACTAAAAGTCCCCGAAAGGCGAAGGGATCCTTCGGGGGAGTTATCGCTGGCAAGCCTGGCAAGGGCGTAAATTCAGCCTTGCCGTTGTTGCGCAAAGCCTCGATACCAGACGGAGTCCACAGCGCCAAATCAAAGTTGCCACCGTGGTTGAAATCGGTGACCTGCGCGTTCAGCACAGTAGATTGGGCCAAAGCGGTCCCCGCCTCCGCGGTCCGGTTGGCGAATTTGCCTCCCGTTTGGTTTAAGAAGAGAACGGGTGGGCCGTCGTCGCGATAGAGCAGGAGATCGGTGTAGCCATCGTTGTTAAAATCCGCGAACACGCCGCCCAGCCACCGCCCTCGAACGGACGCCAAACCCGAGGAGGCGGTCTCTTCCGTGAACGTTCCGTCGCCGTTGTTGTGATAGAAATGCACGGTAACGGCCGGGAAGTCGTTCGGAAAACGGAGGAGGCCTCGCTGCGGAGGATGGCTGAGGTTGGTGTAGGCGGTGACCAGAAGGTCGAGAAAGCCGTCGTTCTCGGCGTCGAAAAGGATGGCGCGAGTGTCGAGCTCACCGGGCTGGGGCTTCAAACCGGCCTGGGCGGTAACATCCTTGAAAGTTCCGTTGCCCATGTTTTTATACAGGTGGACGCCACTAAGCCCCACCACGAACAGGCTGGGATGGCCGCTGTTATTGTAGTCGGCGAAAGTCGCTGAGAGGGCGTCCGACGGACCCGCCACGCCAGCCTGGGCCGTGACATCCGTGAAGGTGCCGTTGCCGTTGTTCCGAAGCAGGTAGTTTCTTCCTCCCGGATTCACCACATAAAGATCCGGCAACCCGTTACCCTGGTAGTCACCGACGGCAACCGAAGGGCCGAACAGCGGAAGAAGCTTTTGGCGAGCGAGTTGGAGAGAATAAGTGCTGGCTGGAAGTTCCACCGGCGGCTCCGCGGCCGATTGCCGCAGAGGCAGAGAAATGCCCAGTTTCCCGCCGAGGTCGGTAAAAACGACCTTTAGAGCGCTTTGTGAAGAAGTCACCTCCGTCGCAGGCGCCGTCGGCACCAAGATCGCGCCGTACTTGCCGCCCTCGAGGGCCGGGGTTTCGAGGGAAATGTTCGGCACTTTGTGCTGCACCTCTGCATGGAGCTTGAGGAACCGCTGGGCTTCCGCCATTTGATGCAGGCGGACGTAAAGGGTGAACAAATGGAACAGGGCGGCAACGTAGAAGTTCTGGCCTCGGCCAAACCCCATGTGGTAAACGCGCAGATTCGCATCCAGCGATTGTTGAAGCTTGTGCTCGTCAAAATACACTTCGCCGAGATTGAACCAGGCGGAGGGTTCCGCCGGATCGGCCAAGGTCAGGCGCTTGAACTCCGCCTCCGCGAGGGGATAGCGAAGCTCGCGTTTGTAGAGGATCCCCAAATTGTAATCCACTGCGATGAGATGTGGTGCCATCTCGTGGGCCGTCGTGAACGCGTCAAAGGCCTGGTTAAGATGATTGGTCTGCATGAGGCCGAGGCCGAGATTAAGATAATCGGTGGCAAGAGCGTGACCGTTGGCGATTACTTGGCGGAATTGGGCGACCGCCTTCGGGTACTGCCCTTGCTCGTAATAGGCTTTGCCGAGATTGCGGGCCCTTTGGAGCGCCGACGGGCTTAGAGTCCCGATACTGGAATGGGATCGCTGCGAGAGCCGCTCGACTGCCGAATTCGGAGGCTTAAGCGCCACCGAGAGGACGCGACGCCCGCTGTCCCCTCTGAGGGGCGCTCGCCCGCTGTTTGTTGATTTCTGAATTTTGGATGTTGGTCTTAAAAGCGGTGGCCGGCCCACAAGGCCCAAGATCAGGCCGAGAATGGCCAGCCCGATCAATCCTCCTAGAGTCAGCTTCCAGCGTTGGGACATGCTTCCTTTTAGAAACAACTTGAATCTTCGCGCCAGTCCGCCATTATATAACGCGAGAGAGAGACAGCGAGGGGAATCTCAGGCCGTAGCGACCGCCTGCTTAGAGATGCGACAACCTAAATGGCTGGGGATTCGAAGAAGGCCGATAATGCAAAGTCTTGCCATTTGAGCCATTGCTGGGACTGAGTGAGAATGTTACAAAGTGGCCCACCAGGGGCGCAAGACGGGCCTCGCATGGCAAGCC
>JAJYNF010000205.1 GCA_021786455.1 Acidobacteriota bacterium | reverse complement strand
GGGCGTGCGGGGATCAACGCCAACCCCCGAGCGCAGGAACTCACGCTACGGCGGGAACACGCCCTGCGTCGAGATTCGTCTCGCCAACGGTACCCTAATTGTGCTGGATTGTGGCACGGGTCTTCGATCCCTGGGAAAAGGGCTGCTGCGGGAATTTGGCGAGCGCCCCATCCACGGATACATCTTCCTGACACATTTCCACTGGGACCACATTCAAGGCATCCCTTTCTTCGCCCCTTTCTACAAAGCAGGCAACATTTTCCTCTTTCATTCGATCAAGCGGGAGGGCACCGATCTTCAGGCAGCGATCGAGGACCAAATGGCCAATCCCTATTTTCCGGTGGACATGCGGACCATGGCCTCGACGCGCCACTTCTATAATTTGGACCAGCAGCCCATCAATATCGGTGGAGCAACCATCCGTTCGGCGCCGCTCAACCACCCACAGGGTTGCGTTGCCTATCGCGTGGACGCCGAAGGCTCGTCGGTGGTTCTCGCCACCGATACCGAGCCCGGCTCGCCCTACCACGATCGGGTGCTGCGAGAGTTTGCGCGTGGCGCGCATTATTTGATTTACGACGCCCAATTTACCCCTGAGCAATTGGCCAATGCAAAGACCGGTTGGGGGCACAGCTCTTGGTTGGAAGGGACTCGCATTGCCCGCGATTGCAGCGTGCGCAAGCTTATCCTCTTTCATCATGACCCCGACAGCAACGACGCGTACGTGGACGGATTGGTAGAGAAAGCCAACCAGGAACTTCCTGGGACCGTGGGGGCGGCGGAAGGAATGGAGATTTTCGCGCCCGAGGATGATCTCCGCCAAGCGCACGTTGGAAGGGCCACCGAGCGGCGACGTGACCGCCGTTATCCGGTGGAGTTGCCCGTCCGCCTTTCCTGGCTCGCGGACGGCGGGAGCGCGGTCGAGGCCGAAGCGATCAGTAGGGACGTCTCCCGTTCCGGCATCCGCGTGGTCAGCGCGGCGCCAATTCCTGCCGACCGCCCCTTGGCGCTCGAATTGGTTCTTCCCGACGAAATCACGCACCGCGGAGAAATCGCTTTCCGCTTTGTGGCGCAGCCGGTCCGGCGCGAACAGGCTAATGGAAACTTGGACGCTCCCGGCTTTCGGATGGGCCTGGCGGCGCGCCTTTATCTGCCCGAGGAATCGCCTGCTTCTCCTGCCCTCCGGCCGACGGCAGTGGCGAAGACGAAGAAATAGGATCTCTCCAACGTAAGCCTGTCCCACCTCTCTTTTCTTAATACCACCCGACAGGGGAAAATCTTGTTAGACTCGTAGCGGGACCTTCTGATGCGGTGCCGCGGTGGCGGAGATGGCAGGCACTCGCTAGGTTGCGCGGACACTACACCCTCGTCGGTGCACGGGTTCGCGCTACTGGGGCGCATCGAAGCTGCGGGTAGCCGGATGGCGCGGCGTGGATTACCATAAAAAGGGTTTAGGCGGAAGAAAAAGAAGCAGCATCGTAGGTTGAGTCAGCCCACGGTAGCATATGACAGCCGTTTCAAAGACAGTGGACTTTCGCGGATTGGGCGTCGCGGCATTCGAAAGCCGCCGCTCGGGTGAAGTGGCGACACTTATTGAGAAGTATGGAGGCGTCCCCTACGTTGGACCTTCGATGCGCGAGGTGCCGTTAGAAGGCAACACGGCGGTGTTTGATTTTGCGCAAAGGCTGTTGGCAGGGAAGATTGCGGGGGTGATTTTCATGACCGGCGTGGGGACGCGGGCGATGATGGAAACGCTTGAGTCTAAATACGCCCGCGCCGGGATTGTGGAAGCCTTTGCGAGCGCCACAACCATCTCCCGCGGCGCAAAACCCGCGGCTGTTTTGCGCGAATTCGGCGTGCCGATCACGATGATGGTCCCCGATCCCAACACCTGGCGGGAGATTCTGCAGGAAATAGACGAGAACCCACGCGGCTTTGCGCTTCAAGGCTGCTGCATCGCCGTGCAGGAATACGGAGTGCCCAATGGCTCATTTCTAGAAGCGTTGAAGCGGCGTGGCGCTGAGGTCCTGCCCGTCCCGGTTTATCGGTGGGCCCTGCCGGAGGACACGGCACCGTTAGTCAGGACCCTGGAGGCCATCGTGGACGGTCGCGCCCGCGTGGCACTGTTCACCAACGGCGTTCAGGTGGCGCACGCGCTGCGGGTGGCGGATGAAAAGGGTTTGCGCGAGCCTCTGCTCCAGGCGATGCGACAGGGCGTGGTGTGCTCGATCGGACCAACCTGTACGGAAGCCCTTCATCGTCACGGGTTGGGCGCAGACGTGGAAGCGAGTCCACCGAAAATGGGCGTGTTGGTGCTCGAAGCAGCTCGAGGCGCCGAAGACATCCTCAAAAACAAAATGGAGCGCCGGGGGGCGCTCTTGTCGGCGGACGGCTTCCACAACCGGGCCGTCACCTCCGCGCTCGGCGGCCGGCCGGAGGATGCCGCCAGCATCCGGGAGCTTCCCTTTATGAAGGCTTGCCGCTGCGAGCCCGCGGGTCGAACCCCTGTGTGGCTGATGCGCCAAGTCGGCCGCTATATGAAAGAATATCGGGATCTGCGGGCTAAGGTCCCCTTCCTCAAACTTTGTAAGGACCCTGATCTGGTTGCGGAACTCACAGTCACCGCCGCGCGGAAACTCGGGGTTGACGCGGCCATCATTTTTGCGGATTTGCTGCTGATTGTTGAGCCGCTAGGCTTCGACCTTCAGTATGACCACGGCGACGGACCGTTAATCACGCCTGTGGTGCGGAAGTTTCCGGACATCGGGAGACTGCTCAAGCCGGAGCCCCGCGAATCCCTCGACTACCTTTTCCAAGCCATCCGCAAAGCCAGCGCTGCTCTCCATCCAACGCTGCCGCTGATCGGCTTTGCAGGGGCTCCATTCACGCTCGCTTCCTACCTGATTGAAGGCGGGGCGTCAAAGACCTTTCGCCACACTAAATCGCTGATGTACCGTGATCCCGGCGCCTGGCGAGACTTGATGACCCGCTTGGCTGACGCCCTGGCCGAATACGTCAACGCGCAGATCGAAGCGGGCGCGGATGCCGTACAAATTTTCGATAGTTGGGTGGGTTGCCTCAGCCCTGGAGATTATCGCCAGTACGCGCTTCCCTACTCAAAGCGGATGATCGCGGCGATCAAGCCGGGAACGCCCGTGATTCACTTCGGTTTGGGGACCGGGCAGTTTCTTGAAGATTTGCGTCGAGCCGGCGGAAATGTAATGGGCCTCGATTTCCACGTCGAGTTGGACGATGCTTGGCGCCGGGTGGGCTATGACGTGGCCGTGCAGGGCAATTTGGACCCTACCGTGCTTTACGCCAATCCGGCGTTTATCCGCGAGCGCGTCCTGCGGATTTTGGATCAGGCGGGTGGCAGACCCGGGCATGTCTTTAATCTGGGCCACGGAATCCTACCGGATACGCCGGAGGAAAACGTGCTTGCCATGGTCGCGATAGTTCACGAGCTCAGCTCCCACTCGGGGGGCTGACGCCGTTCCCATTTGATTTGCCGAAGATTCGCCCTTCAGGTGGGCGGCGAAGAGCCTCCGCCAGGCTCCCTGGCCATCAAAAACCGAGCGGAGCGAGGCCCATTCTAGCCGGCGTTCGAGGCGTTCTCTTCTTCAAGCCTTGCCTCTGCAAGCTCGGTGGCCATCCTTCCATCGGAGTTTTTCAGGAAAAGTTTCAGGGCGACGGCCTTCGCAGGAAGGACTAACCGGTGGTCAATCTGCCGTGCGGAGGAGGGACTAACCTCGCCCAGTTGATGCGCAGCCAATGAGCGGCCATCGGCGGTAACCACATCCAGCTCGAGCAATCCCGTTTGGAAAACTCCGAAGCTGCCCGTGACCCGAACCTGACCGCGCTCGGGCACGGCGCGCAAAGGCACGGAAACCAGTGCCGCTTCGGTAACCTCGGCGACGGAGCGGTTGCATGCCTGGGTCGCGTGCCAAGCAATGGGAAAAGTGAATTCTTCGCCCGGCTCAAGCTCCACCAGCGGGCTCAGAATTTCGGTCTCGACATAAGGGTCGCAGCCGTTGGGGTCGGCCTCTGAATCTACTTGGCCCGTGGGCAGGGTAAAGGTGCCTCTTCCGTTGACCCACAGTTCTACCGGGGCCCCGTCCGGATAGCGGCGACCAGGAAATAGCGGAAAGGTTTCCACCAGGGCAATCATTTCCTCCGCCCGCACGGCCACAATCCAACCCTGCTCCGCCTCGACGGCGAATTTCGCCACTTGATCGGCATAATTGAGTGTCCAGAGATGCGTGTTCGAATCGAGGTGTACGTTGTCAAACGGCCGGTCGCCGAACATTTGCCGATGACGCGTTGCTCGGACGTGCGCCACCAAGCCCCGCCGGGCGTCCTGCTGCGTGACTTGCCAGATACCCCAGCGGACGGTCCGCGCCGAGCAGTTCCGCATCATGTGTATGATTTCTACCGACGAAGAATTCGCGCGCAGCCGAATCTCCCGCGCCAAGGTCAACCCGGAGTACGAGTCCGGGCGACTTTCCAACCTCACCGCGACGGACTCCGGGCTTTCGGCGGTCACCTCGAGCGAATATGGCCCGCCATCCAAGATCGGGTCCGGCGGTCCGGGCCATTGATCCTCCCGTTCCCAGCCTTGCGGGGCTGGCCAGACTTTCGAGCCGCCGTAATTCTTCCAACCGGCAGCAGCGCAATTTTCATCCGGCGAATAAACGTGTCCGAGATGCCGGGAATTCACGTAAAGAAGCTCGCGCTCGGCCAGCCGAAGCTGAAGGATTCGGCCGCCAATTTCAGGTACAACATAAAGCTCCAGCAGGCCGTTGGAGAGCTTCACCGCGTTCCAACCGCAAAACGTCTCCCACCCCAGTTTGCAGTGAAATGTGGCCATATTCCCGTGATCGTACACGGGCTTGCCAGTCTAAGCCGGCTTTCTCGCTTGGCGCAAGCAAAATTTGCGGGGCGGCGAGTCGTTAACATTGATTCGTAGCGGGAACAGCGGAGCCTTTCGCCACTTCTCACCGCGGTCCGCCTCTGGTTTCTGAGCGGGAAGGTGTAAACTTGCAGCAGGCGCATGCAACGAATCGGCATTCCTGAAATTGCCCGACTGGCCAACGTCTCGATTGGCACCGTGGACCGCGCCTTGCATGGACGAAAGGAAATCAGCGAGAGCACCCGCAAACGCATCCTGCGGATTGCGAAAGAACTCGGCTATCGGCCCAATCTGGCCGCTCGGGCATTATCCATTGGGAAGTCCACCCTTCGCATCGGGGTCTGCATTCCCCGCGAGGTGCATTATTTTTACGACCAGCTACGCGATGGATTGCTCAGCGAAGGACGCCGCTTTGAGGCTTTAGGGGTGGAGATTCTTTACCAGCCTTGCGAACGCCTTGGCGTTGGCGAAATCGAAAGGGTCAAGGAGCTTCTGGGCAATGGCCTTCAGGCACTGGTGGTCTGCCCGGGCGATCCCCACTCCCTGGCCCAGCTCATTAATCAAGCGGAGAAACAAAACGTCCGGGTAATTTGCGTTGCCTCGGACGCGCCCGGAACCAACCGCTCCACCGTGATCTGCGTGAACCCCGTGGTCAACGGCAATCTCGCGGCCGAGTTGATGAGCAAACTTCTTCCCGGCAAGGCAGATGTAGCGATCATTACCGGCATGATCTCTACCGAGGATCACCGCAACAAAGTCGAGGCCTTCTCACGAATGTACCAGCAGTTATCCCCCGGTAGCCGTATTCTCGAGGTGGTCGAGGGCCACGACGACGAAGACGAAACCTTCCAAAAGGCCTTTGTCCTTTTGGGGCGGCACAAAAGCCTGCAAGGCTTATACGTCAGCACGGCGAACTGCCTTCCGGTATGCCACGCGGTGGGAGCTCGCAACCTTCACGGGAAGATCAAGGTCATTGCCACGGATTTATTCAAGGAGATGATGCCTTATTTTGAAAAAGGAACGATCCCCGCTTCCATTCACCAGCGGCCGTATGTGCAAGGGCAGATCGCGGTCCGCTTGATCGTGGACTACGTTGCCTATGGTCGCCCCATTCCTCCCACCTACTACTTGAGCCCTCACATTGTGATGCGATCCAACATGCAACTCTTCCGCGAAACACGCCACGACAGCCTTCCCGAAACGTAGCGGCCGCGCCTCCCAAGCCACGTCCCATTCACCCGAGGCCCGCAAGCGCCTCGTGGGCTACTGACCTCCGGGTGGCTGAGGGGGCGCAGAATTCCCCTTGACAAGCGCAAAACCCAAAAGTAGCATCATCCCGTGAACGTACACGTTAAACCTGACAACTTAACCGTATATCCAGGCGCTTCAAAACCCTTACCTTTGCGCTCGCGCCCGAGCCGCTGGGCCGAACCTTTCCGACAGGAACGATTTTTGATCCCGCCACGACGCGGGCCGTCACCGCGGGCCAGGTGGATCCGGTGATGGGGCTGACGGCGACTTCCTCGGGCGTGGTCCGCGATCCGTTTTACGCCTGCGGGAGCCTGGCGGGAGTCATCAATTTTACCGGCGCCGCGCAGGTCGCCTGCCTCAACCAGATTCCAGCCAGTCGGCTGGACCCCAATGCCATCAAATTACTCAACCTTTACCCCGCGCTAACCGGGCCCGGCATCTTTACCAATTACAGTGCCGACCGCGTCGTCCGAAACGATGTGAATCACCTTGATGTGCGGGTGGACCAGGATTTCAGCGCCGAAAATCAGATGTTCGGCCGAGTGAGCTACTCGCATGACAACGATTTTGTGCCTGGACCGTTCACTGGAATTGCCGACGGAGGTTCCTTCAACCGAGCAAATTATCACGACGTGGACTTTAATTCCGTGCTCAGCGTCACGCACGTGTTCTTGCCCACCATGATCAACGAACTGCACTGGGGCTATAGCCGCATCCACTTCAGCGGCGGATACGATTTGCCGTTCGGGCGCGGCCGTCGCTTCGGACGAAACGCTCACGGCGCTTTCAACCAACTGGTCGGC
>JAJYNF010000278.1 GCA_021786455.1 Acidobacteriota bacterium | reverse complement strand
GGGACAGACAATTTTGAAACTCGCTTCTTGTTGAATGACGTCTCGCTCAAGTCGAAGATTCCGTGGGTTTACGGGGCCGTGGTGGGCAGCGCGGGCGTGACCATGACGGTCCTTCCCGGCCGGACAGCCTGCCTGGCTTGCGTACTGCCGACGTTCCCCGAAGGCACACTCGAAACCTGCGACACGGTTGGAGTGATCGGCTCTGCAGTGACCTGGACGGCTTCGCTTCAGGTGACCGAGGCGTTAAAGCTCCTGTTAGGCCAAGAGGACAAGCTGCGCGGCACTCTGCTTTCCTATGATATTTGGACAAATAACCGGCACGAAGTTGTCCCTCAAAAGGACCCTGAATGCCGTGCCTGCGGGCACAGGGATTATGCTTATTTGCGGGGTGAGCTAAGCCATTCGACCGTGTTGTGCGGGCGCAATGCCGTCCAGATACGGCCGCCATCTCCGCGCCAGCTCGACCTTCATGACTTGCGTAAGCGGCTCGAGGCGATCGGGACCGTGCGGGCCAACGACTACCTGCTTCAGTGTCGCTTACAACCGTATGAGATGACGGTGTTTGCTGACGGGCGAGCAATTTTTAAGGGGACGGATAGTGAAGGTGTCGCCCGTGGCCTCTACGCGAAGTACATCGGAACGTAGCCCCTGTGGCTTACGGAGGGATCCGAGTCCGTAGGGCTAAACTCACCTCCGCCGCATTGGCACGGTCGGAGAAGAGGAGCATCCCTTGTCCACCCTTTTCTATGAGCGAAATCGTTACGTCGCATCCGGTTGTCGGATTAAGCGCCGTAGAAAATTTTACCGAGGTGTCGCTTTCTTTACCTCCCACCGGGTCGGGCGAGCCAAAGCTACCCTTTGATTCCAGAAGATTTATCATTCACCCCTTTGGCATTTCACGTGCGGTAAGCCAAGAATGTTGCGTGGAGGGTGACACAGAGCTTCGGTTTAACGGAGGATCAACATGCCCCGCCTAGAGATGAAATCCGCCGGAATTTTAGTCGCAGCCCTCGCGCTCACTACAGCAGGCTGCGCCACCAAGAAATTTGTCCGTAACTCAATGGCTCCGCTGGAAGCAGGAATCCACGTCTTGAATCGGAAAAGCGCCCGGAATGCGCGGAGGATCAAGGCGGTGGACCGGCGCTCGGAGACTGGGATCGCGGAAGCTGAGAACCAGGCTGACAAAGCCAACGAAGCTGCGCAGACGGCTGACCAGCACGCTTGGACAGCCAACCAAACCGCCGAGAAGGGGCTCTCAAAAGCCCGGCAGGCCACCGAAGTGGCTGAGAACATAGACAACTACGCCCCCAGCGGGAAAGTCACCGTCCTGTTCGGTTTCAATAAGTCCACCCTGACCTCCAGCGACAGGCAAAAGCTGGATGCCTTAGTGCAACAGGTCAGATCCCTGAAGCACTATGTGCTGCAGGTCCAGGGCTTCACGGATACAACGGGAACGAAGCAATATAACTTGATGCTGAGCAAGCGGCGGGCCGATGCCGTGGTTCGATACGTCACGCTGCGAGGTAATATTCCGCTGGTGAAAATCTATCGGATGGGATATGGCGAAGACGCTCCAGCTCACTCCAATCGAACGCTGCGCGGCCGGGAGCTGAACCGCCGCGTGACGGTCACCGTCATGGTTCCACAGATTCCCGGCCAGGAATCGGCTTCGGCCAACACCTCGGCGTCCAGCTCAAGCCCAGCCGATATGCGATAGTCGCGATAGAGCAACCGTGCCCCTTGGTCGGCAGACGGAGGGGGGCACGCTTGCGCCAGGCGCCCACGGCAAGCGACAAAATCCTTGGGAGCAGGGAAGCGGTGACCAGCCGTTTTTGGCGCTCGGAAATCGCGGTTGTTTCTCTGGCCTCCATCGCCTGAGCCCGATTTTGAACGGTCGCACTGTGAAAAATTGCGCCGCTGGCCTCGCCACAGCGTGAGCCGTTCGATAAAAGTCTTTCGACCCAAACCTTCCCGCCATCAGCCGAGCCGGTGGTGTCCTAATTTAGATTCCAGCGCGTGGCACGGTCATCCTGGCCGTGCCCGTCGAGCGCCTCACGGGCGAGAACGCCCGTGCCACGATTCAAACTGAGACACTACCACCGAGCCAATTAGGTGGACACGACCCGGCGAGCGAGCCTATAATCCGCGTTTGGCTCGTCAGATGAGCGATTCAGCCACCTACTCGCGGGACCTTCCTTCCGGCTTCACCTGAACATAAGCCGCGCAATCGCGGAGCGATTAAGCCTAACCCCTTAACAAATCTCACGTCACTTCTCAGGAGGAGAAAATGAAGAGTATCACGTTTTCCGTCGGTCTCGTCTTCGTCTGCGGCGTGGGCCTTTTCGCGGGGCCGGCCACCCATATCTCGAATCCGTTCCTGCTCGAAAGAAGCTTTGAATTCACATATCACGTCCAGGTGAGCCATCTTCCCGTGGGCGCGCATGAGGTTCGAATTTGGATTCCAGTGGCCAGCTCCAACCGGCATCAGCGGGTGAGAATCGTGAAAATTTCCGGCTCCACTCCGTCTCGCATCACCCGTGAGCCGGTGTACGGAGACCGAATGCTTTACGCGGAAGTCCACGACCCGCGCTCGCCGGACGCAGAATTCACGATTACGTATCATGTCACCCGCTGGCAATACTCCAAAGGCTCGTATCGCCAACTGCTCCGCTATAACGGCGACCCTGAACCTCTCTTGGCCCCGCTCCGGCTTTATCTCGGTCCCAACCGTATGATTCCGATTGGCGGGCAAATGCAAGCCATCGCTGACCAGGTGACCCGAGGGGAGCAAGGTCCCGTGCGTATTGCCCACGCCGCTTACACCTATCTTTTTGACACGATGCGGTACGATAAATCGGGAACGGGTTGGGGCCGCGGCGACGCGGTTTGGGCCTGCAACGCCAAACACGGCAATTGCACCGATTTCCATTCCGCCTTTATCGGCATCTTGCGCAACCGAAAGGTTCCGGCCCGCTTTGTCATCGGCTTTCCACTGCCGCCGAATGCCTCCCGCGGCGTGATTCCTGGATATCACTGTTGGGCTGAGTTCTACGTTCCACATGCCGGATGGGTTCCGGTGGACATCTCCGAGGCGTGGCTGGACAAGAAGCTATACCGCTATTACTTCGGGACCGTGGATGCGAATCGCGTGCGCTTTTCCGCCGGGCGCGACATTACGCTGGTTCCCAGACAGGCTGGGCCGCCCATCAACTTCTTCGTTTATCCTTATATCGAAGTAGATGGCAAAGCGTTCAACAGCGTTCAAGACCGTTTTACCTTTAAGAATTTGAATGGTCGAGGCCGGCAAGCGGAGCTGCGTCCAGCCGGCCGCTCCGATTAGGCGATTGGCATGTTTGGGTGATCTCCGCGCACAGCCGCTCGCGCGCGTCACGAGGCAGAAAGGCGGAGCGAGCGGCGTTTTGAGATAACAAAATCAACTCGCCGGGGGAAAGGGAAAAAGCCACGCGCGCCCGGCGGAATTCCTCTTCCAGGCTGGTGGCGAACAGCCCGGGGTCATCGGAGTTCAGGGAGACGGTCAAACCTTCGGTCATCAGCCGGCGCAGAGGATGGTCCTCAATTCGTTTGAGCCGGCCGGTCGCCACGTTGCTGGTCAGGCAGACCTCAAGCGGGATGGCGCGATCGCGTAACAGGGCCAGGACGGTGGAGTCCTGCGCGGCGGCGAGGCCGTGGCCGATGCGCTCAGCCCCCAGCATTTCCACCGCGCGCCGAACGCTGTCGGGACCAGCGGTTTCTCCGGCGTGGGCAACCGCGCGCAGCCCGAGTTCTCGCGCCCGACGGAACACCGCGGCAAAAAGCTCGACCGGGCCACGGACTTCATCGCCGCCAATTCCAAACGCCACCACCCCTTGGTCGCGGTAGCGTCCGGCCCACTCCGCTACTTGGCGGGCAGGCTCGGGTCCGAACTGGCGAACCGCGTCGAAAATCCAGTTTACCTGCACGCCGAGCCGCCGCTCGGCCGATTGAGCGGCTTCGAGCACGGCTTCGACCACAGCTTCGAGTGGTTGCCCCTTCCACAAGATGACGCCGGCCGAAAGCGTCACCTCCGCGTAGCGCACGTTCTCTCGGGCGAACTGCTCCATCAGCCGTGTGGTAGCCAGCGCGTAGTCCGCCGGAGTCTTCAGCATCAGAGCGACGAATTTGAACGCCTCGATGAACTCCATAAACGTCGCGTAGCGGTAACCGCCGGCCTCGCGGGCTGAAATCCATTGCGCGACGTCCGGGTCCAAGTGCCCCTTGGCGCGGGCGAGCTCCCGCAACGTCGCTGCCGAAACGCTGCCTTCCAAATGAATGTGCAATTCAACCTTGGGCATGGCATGGATGAAGGATTCGAGAGCAGATCGGGTTGCGCTCATCGGAATTGGCATTGACGGGGGAGTCTCCGAGAGGCCGGTTACTCATGCCCGCTGAGTGGCGGCGGCCCCACCGCGGTCCGCTCAGGCTAATGCGCAGGGAACGTAGGTTGGCCGGCGTTCAGCCACGCCGTGTACCAGTAGGAACCGATATCGTGGGCGGCAGAGCTGATCTCGCGCATGACCGTGGACCCAACAATGGAGTAGAAGCGGTCGTAGTAGTCGTCGTTGTATCCCGGAAGACTGTCGAGCGCGGTGCGGTCGGCGAGAATAATTTGATCTACCCAAGTATGGGACTCCAGCACCATTTGAAATGCGTGTTCGGTGGGGTCCTGAATCTTGACCGCGTCCGCTGGCCGGAAAATGAAGAAGTGCGAATAGCGGTCGAACAATTGCGTGCCGAACCGTTCCGCCAGACCGGCCTGGTCTGTCAATTGCCCGTCGTAATTCTGCGTGGTGTGGAGGGGGTCGTGAGCGTCCGCCACGTAATAGGCGAGCGCCGCGGCGTCCTCTCGAGCCTCATCCCACTGGCTGCCTTTTAGCGCCTGGGTCAGTTTCAGGCTGTATTCACCGATTTGCCAGGGCAACACTCCATTGGCTTTGATTTTGCCGGAACCGTATTTTTTCACTGCGCTTTGGTAGGAATGGGGAAGATCGGTATAAGGAAACAAGCCGTATTTGTCCAGAAAAATGTAATGCCGCATCCGCTCGTAGCGGTCTTTCTTCATCCACAAATTCGGGTCGTTGACGTGTTCGAGAAGGTAGCCGCGATTGGCGTTGAAATAAGCCCGCACCGGAGCGGGAAGCGTGTCCACGGCCCAGCGGACGGCCAGGCGGTTGGCTCCGCTGCCCCATGCCCACAGTCCGCGTGGCGCGCCGAACAGGCTTATCAGAAGTATCACCGCAGCAATGCCGCCGTGACGTGGGGGTCGAACCGGGCGCCGCTCGATTCCCGAAGGCAAGTTCATTTTGCTCTTTCCTGCAGTTCCCACTCCGGATTCTACCCTAACCGCCATCGCTTTGAGGCCCTTTCATTTTTTGGCCGACGCGCCGTTAGCAACCCTCCGATTGGAGGGCGCGAATTGGCTGTGATGACGGCTGTATGAAAAATAGATGACCTGCCCGATAACCAGCCAAATCACAAATCGCAGCCAATTTTCAACCGTTAAGCTGGCCATCAGCAGCAGACAAAAAGCGACCGAGGCGATGGGAATCCAGGGAGAGAAGGGCACGCGAAAGCCGCGCGGACGCTCCGGCTGTTTTTTCCGCAAAACCACGACCGCTACGGACACCAAAATGAAGGCAAACAAGGTTCCGATATTCGTGAGGTCAGCGAGCGTGCCGATATCGAAGATGCCGGCCGGAATCGCAACGAATAAACCCGCCGTCCACGTGGCAATGTCCGGGGTACGAAACTTGGGGTGGACGCGCGCGAAGGCTTTAGGGAGCAAACCGTCGCGCGCCATGGCGAACCAAACGCGGGCTTGGCCAATCTGAAAGACCAGGATGGAGGAAACCATGCCCATCAACGCGCCCACGGTGACCCATCGGTCGGTCATTTTCAGGCCAATCGCCTCGAGCGCGTTGGCCACGGGCGCGGCATTATCCAAAGTGTTCCAGCGCTCGATGCCCGTCAGCACAACGGCCACCGCGACGTATAGCACCGCGCACACCGCCAGCGAGCAAAGAATGCCCAGCGGCAGGTCTCGCTTTGGGTCCTTGCATTCTTCCGCCGCCGTAGAGACTGAATCAAAACCGATGTACGTGAAAAAGACAATGGCGCCGCCGGTCAGCACACCCTGAAAACCGTTCGGCAAGAAAGGTTTCCAGTTCGAGGGATGCACGTAATGGCTGGCCGCGATGCAAAACACAAGGATAGCCAGCAGTTTGATTCCGACCATCGCGTTGTTGGCGCTGGCGGATTCACGGATGCCCCGCACCAGAAGCACGGTCAATAACATTACAATCAAAAAGCCGAGCAGGTTGAAGTGAGGCTCCCACCCGCGGGCTGGCCTATAAGCGGGCGAACTGAGGTACGTTGGCAAGTGAATGCCAAAGGTTCCAAGAAGATTGTTAACATACGCGGAAAATCCGACGGCCACCGCCATGTTAGAGACGGCGTATTCAAGGATCAAGTCCCAGCCGATAATCCAGGCGATGAATTCGCCGAGCGTCGCGTAAGTGTAAGTGTAGGCGCTGCCCGCGATGGGAATCATCGAGGCGAGCTCAGCGTAACAAAGCCCCGCTAGGGCGCAGATGCCGGCCACCATCAAGAAAGATAGCGCGATCCCCGGCCCCGCGCCCGGACGGCCGTTCATTCCGATGGCGTGGCGACCATGCAGCAACACGCTCAGCAGCGGCGCCTGGAGAATCGAGGGATAGCGCTCCACTTCCCCCGCCGCCGCGGTGCCCGTCAGGATAAAAATGCCGCTCCCGATAATTGCGCCAATGCCGAGCGCGGTCAGGCTGACCCAGCCGAGCGTCTTCTTGAGCCGTCGCTCCGGCTGGTCCGCGTCGGCGATCAGTTGGTCAATGCTCTTGGTCTGGAAAAACTGACTTGCCATCCGTTCAGAGCCAATCCGCCCGCGGCCACTGGCGAGCAGGGAGCGTGCCGAACTCTGGTCCGCCGCCCGCTTCCCGTGGGCTGTTTT
>JAJYNF010000301.1:6180-7033 GCA_021786455.1 Acidobacteriota bacterium | reverse complement strand
CCTGTGGGTCGAGCGGTCGAATCATACGATCGGGCTCCGGTCGGCTAAGGATAGTGTTCGCCACCGACTATGCTCCTCTGTTCGTCTCGCCATTATGACTGGAATCGGCACAAAAGCCAAAACCTAGCCAGGATCAGCAGTTATGCGTTTCTTAATCTGGATATGCGGCGGGAACACCGACGCCTGCCGGATACCGTTCTCGCGAGCGCCGCCGCAGTGACCGAGACGGGGAGCTTCCAGACTTTCGCATGACACGTACCAGAAATTGGAGCCCCTACGTGCCATTGCCTACGCAGGACTTATGGCTGGAAGATTGCGAGGGCGCGTTTCGGCACCGCCGATGAGTAAACGGTGAGGGTGCGGCTGCCCACCGGCTTCGTCGCCCGTAGCTTCCGCCGCACGAAAATACGTCACGTGAAGATGCGCTATCGGTTGAGGTCAAGCGGGGCGTTCAGGCGCAGTTCGAGGTTGGTCCCGCGCGGCAAAACGATTTCTCGGCCACGTGTCGCCATGACCCAGATGGCCCCGGCGCCTGCGCCGGCCAAGCTGCCGATGCCAAGGCCTTCGAGCGCATGGCGCGCCCCGATTCCCGCCAGGGTGCCAATTTCAGCGCCGGTGACCGTCGTGCGGGCGACACGACCAGCGTCCTTTCCTTTCGAGCTTGCGCCTTTGATCTTTGACTCTTGCGGACTGAAGCCTTCTTTGCCTGTTCCCGAAAACCCGGAAAGCGTTGCCCGGAGCCGCCGGGTGATGCCGCTGGGCAGAGTCAGCCATTCAAACCGCAGCCCAAGCTGCGCCTTGCCGCGGATACGGCCGGGGCGTTTGACCTCGGTGATCGAGCCTCGTACATAGC
>JAJYNF010000301.1:0-6170 GCA_021786455.1 Acidobacteriota bacterium | reverse complement strand
ACCACAATCGGAAAGATGGTTCGACAGTACACCGACTGGCCAACGTAGGCGGTCCGCGAGTTGATGACGCTTTCGAGTTCGAGCGGAATGCGGGTTCCCTCGGGGACCACGACCTCCCCCGAGGCTCGCGGGGATTGAGCCCTTGCGGCCATCGGCATGGCCGCAAGGGCGATGACGGCGATGGTTCTCTTGGCGAATCTTTGCATAATCTTCACCCTCCGGTAGCATCTCAGCGACTCGTCGGTGAGATGGCCAAAGGTTCGGGCGCGCTTGGCTCAGCAATGGCTAACGCCTCCCGCTCACGGGGCTAGCGCCATTCCGCTGCTTGCGCGCCGAGCGACGCCTCGATAGCCGCCACGATCCGCTGGGCACACGCATCAACCTGACCGGCATCCTCGCCTTCCACCATCACGCGAACGAGCGGCTCCGTGCCAGAATAGCGTACCACTACGCGGCCGCGCGCGCCAATCGCTCGGCGGCAATCTTCAATCGCGCGGCTGACTCCCGGCAAGGTTTCCATCGGCGGCTGTTCGAGCACTCGGAGGTTGCGGATGGTTTGCGGAAACAGCTTCAGCCCGGCGGCAAGCTGCCCGAGCGATTCTCCGCTTTCAACCATCAAACGTAAAACCTCAAGCAGCGTGACCAAACCATCCCCAGCGAGTGAGAGGTTGGAGAAAATCACGTGCCCAGAGGGTTCTCCGCCAACTTCGGCTCCGCTGCGTAACATCTCCTCCAAAACGAATTTATCTCCGACAGCCGTTCGCTTCAGGGAGATGCTATGCATGGCGAGGGCCCGCTCCAGGGCCAGGTTGGTCATCAGCGTGCCAACGACCAAATGGTTTGGCAGCGCACCACGCTGCTGGCGGCTGACCGCTGCCAGGTAGAGCACAAAGTCGCCGTTCAGGATACGTCCCTCTCGGGTGGCGAAGATGGCGCGATCCGCGTCGCCGTCGAACGCCACGCCCAGGTCCGCTTCCTCAATCGCTGTCGCGCGCGCCATTCCTTCGGGATGAAGCGACCCGCACTCCTGATTGATATTCCGGCCGTTTGGCGAGGCGTGAAGGGAGCGCACGCGCATACCCAACGATTCCACCAGCTTCGGCGCAATTTCGCAGGCGGCGCCGTTGGCGCAATCCATTACGAGCCGCATTCCGTTGAGCGGATGGGGCGCCAGCCGCCTTAGCCAGGCTATGTATTCCGCCCGCAACGCTTCGGCCTGACTGGACGCGCGCCGCGCCCCGCCAACATTGGCCAGGTCAGAGGGTTGGATGGCCAGCGACTGCGCCTTGGCCAACTCGTGTTCGATTTCGAGCTCGTAATCCTCGCGAGGCTTCATGCCGTCGGCAGCCAGCACTTTGATACCATTGTCGTTGTAAGGATTGTGCGAGGCGGAAACCACGGCGCCCGCGTCAAAGCCTTGTTGGCGCGTCAGAATAGCGATTCCGGGCGTGGTCAAGACTCCCGCTTGGGTGACACGAACCCCGGCTGATTCTAGTCCCGCGGTCAGGGCGTCAGCGATCCAAGGGCTTGATTCGCGCGTATCTTGGCCGAGCAATAGCTGCGGCGTCGCGCGGGTCGTGCGACGCCGGAGGGCGCTGCCGATAGCGACTCCCAGGCGAAAAACGGTCGCCGGGTCCAGCGGATATTCGCCCGCCACTCCTCGTAAGCCGTCGGTCCCAAAAAGCTGAGGCTTCCTACCCATGGCTACTCATTGTAACGTGAGAGGCGACGGTCATCCATCCGCCGATTGATGTTTGTAAGAAAAAACTGGCGGAAGATCAGAGACCCTTATTAATTGGATCGGCGTGGCGGGGAAGCGCTTCTCGCGGCACAATGAGCCAAGATGTACCGTCGGACCGGATCCGGCATGGCGGAGTCGAGGGCAACCTGGCGAAGGTCACCAACGGCAAGGTCGGCAAGCCAACCGAGCACAGCATAAAACGGCGTGAGCGGGTGGCGAATCATGGCCAGCCGCAACTGATAGCGTCGGGACCACTTGGGATGTCGTGCCAGAATTTCGACCGGCTGTGAGGGGATCCGTCGGTGGCTAAGAACCTGGATGAGTTGGGCTTCCGTCAGGTAAGGATTGTCAAGCGCGGCGGCGATCAGGAGCCGGTCCGAAGTGATCATCAACGCCGCCGCCACGCGGCCCGGCCCACGCCGCGCCAGCGTAATCTTTTCGCCTCGCGGCAGCGAGCCCATCCTTTTCAATACCGCTTCCTCGGCGGCACGCCTCACATCCGCCGGTGCCGCCGGCGCGAGCGCCGCTCCCACCAAATCAAAAAGATAAAGATGCTTCAACGCTGTCAGCGAAATCATGCGTGGAGTATGGGGGTGCCGCGCCAGCAACAATCGAACCGCGTAACTTCGTTCTGCCACGGGGTGAGCCGCCACCGCCTCGATGACCTTGGAAGGCAGGTCTCTCCGGACTAACAGGCGGACCAGGTCCTTTTCTTTCAGATGAAGATTTCCCATCAGGCGGCTTAGGATATCCGCCGCGCTTTCCTGGAAATTAGGGTTGCGCCCTCGGTGAGACGCGACCAGCGGGCGCTCCGTTTCGGCCATCCTTATTCTCTCTTCTCCTGCTAAGCCGTCCTGTGCTGATTTTATGCGGCGCTCGCCCTTCCGGCAAGCTGCGCTCCGCCAGCGGACCCATCCGTGGGCATGTTGTGGTACTTTACTCTGGCCCATGCGCAGCCGAGACTGGAAAGAGTCTTAGCGAGGAGCCAGGGACGTCCCTGGAGTCCGCTCGGGGGCAAGCGAGCGGCGCGGATTAAACTTACGGATGACCATGCCGGATAGATTCAATCGCCGGGGACTCCTGAGACAAAGCAGCTTAGCCGTGGCCGGCATAGCGTCCTTCCACGCCGAAGAAGAGGTGACCGCCTGGACACCCCATTGGCGGCGCGGGACGCCGAAGAAGGTGCTGATCCTCTTTCGTCGCCCGCTCGGGGGAGGCAACCCGCTTCAAGGAGCCATACCACGTCAGGGGTTTGATTGAAGGGAATGGGAATCCAGTTCCAAATCGTTGCCGGCGACCCGTCCTCCGCGGCCCGGGCGGGCTTGCTCCGGACTGCTCATGGCACTGTGGAAACTCCGACGTTCATGCCGGTGGGCACGGCGGCGACGGTTAAGGCCATGACGCAAGACCAGCTTGAAGAAATCGGGGCGCAAATCATTTTGGCGAACACTTACCACCTTGACCTCCGGCCGGGCCACGACGCCATCCAGAACCTTGGCGGATTGCACCGGTTCATGAGTTGGCCGCATCCGATTCTGACCGATAGCGGCGGCTATCAGGTGATGAGCCTGAAAGGATTGACCCATGTCACCGATGACGGGGTTTGGTTCAGATCGCATCTAGATGGCTCATCGCACTTCCTGTCGCCCGAGCGAGCCATCGAAACCCAGCTCGCGCTCGGAGCGGACATCATCATGGCACTCGACGAATGCGTGGAATATCCCGCGAGCGAGGAGAGCCTGCGGCGCGCGGTTAGCCGAACCAGCCGATGGGCGCGTCGCGCCAAGCAATATTTTGACGCGCATCGCGCCGAGGTTCCTCATTTGTCACTCTTTGGCATTGTTCAGGGAGGAATTCTCCGCTCGTTGCGGGCCGAAAGCGCGGAGCAACTGATGGAGTTGGGGTTTGACGGTTACGCGCTGGGCGGTCTCTCGGTGGGCGAGCCAAAAGCCCTCATGTATGAGACCACCGAACTCGCTTTTCAGCAGCTACCCGCCGATCGTCCCCGCTATTTGATGGGGGTGGGAACCCCCGAAGATCTCGTGGAAGGCGTGGCGCGGGGTGCAGATTTGTTCGATTGTGTTCTGCCAACCCGTAATGCGCGCAACGGCTGCGCATTCACCTCGGAAGGGAAAATTGTGATTAGAAACGCGCGATTTTCCCGCGACCCCAGCCCGCTCGATCCGGCCTGCCGGTGTCGCGTCTGCCAGCGTTACTCCCGCGCTTATTTGCGCCATCTTTTTGTGGCCGGGGAGATGTTGGCGGCAATGCTGACGACCTATCACAATCTCTGCTTTTACCTTGACACCATGCGGGAAATCAGGCAGGCTATCGTTTCGGGGAAGTTCAGGGATTTGCTCGTGAAGGCGCGTGCCCGAACCGCTAACGCTGGCGGGTCGGAGCACCCGGAATCGTAAAGCGGGTGAATCCTGTAAGGCTGTGGTTTTCAATAGGGCCTCCTCAATTATTCTCAACGGAGCTCACACGGCTCGGCCTTGATCGAGTGCTGGCTGGTCAAACCTATCATCCTGGCGGCGGACCCCGGACTGGGGGCGGCCCTCAGTCAGTTTCTCTTGCTCTTTGGCCCTCTGTTTTTGATCTGGTATTTTCTGGTCATCCTGCCACAACAACGGCAGAAGCGGAAGACTCAAGAAATGCTCGCCAACCTGAAGACGGGGGACCGCGTCCTAACAACTGGCGGCCTTTACGGGTCAGTGATGGGGTTTCGCGGGGACGTCGTGCAACTTCAAATTGCCAACCAGGTGAGGGTGGAGGTCATCCGTTCGGCCGTTGCGGCCGTCGTGGCGGAGGAGCCAGCAGAGCCGGACTCGAAGGAGAAAGCCGGCGAACGAAAGAGCGGAAAAGCCTGAGAGACTTGAATGGACAAAAGAGTCCGGAGGCGTTTTCTCATCATTCTCGTGGCCGTCCTGGCATGCCTGCTTGAAGTCACGGGGCTCCCTAAAAATTTCCAGCAGCTCAAGCAAAACCTGGCGAACCGAATTCATCTAGGGCTTGACCTTAAGGGCGGCACGCGCATGATTCTCCAGGTGCATGTGGAGGATGCGGTCAAGGTCACGGCCGGCGAGGCTCTCGGACGGCTTCGCGATGAGATGACAACGCGCAAGATCCCTTACGCCGAAATCGTGCCGCAGGGTGACACTTCCATTTTGGTGAAGGGATTGCCGGACTCAAGCTCTGAGGCGTTTCAGTCACTGATGAGCCGCGAGTTTTCCACGTGGAACGTGTCTCGCGTTCCCGGAGATGCGACGGCGCGACTGCTCTCGCTTAAGCCGAGCGAGGTGGGCACGATCAAGGATGACGCTTTGAACGAGGCGCGGAGCACCATCATGCGCCGCATTGACGCGCTCGGCTTGGTGGGCCCTGAAGTGGCGGATTACGGTCAAGGTGATTATGAGTTGGTCGTGCAGCTACCCGGGGTGAGCGACCCCACTCACGTTGAGAATGTCCTCCGAACCCAGGCGATGTTGGAATTGAAGCTGGTGCGGGGTGGCCCGTTCCCAAGCCACGACGCCGCTCTGTCCGCCTACGGCGGCATTCTGCCGCCAGATTCCCAAGTGCTGCCGGGCGAGGCTGGGACTTCGAGCGGGGCGTCCGCGGGGGAAGTATGGTACGTCGTGCATCAAGTGCCGGTGGTTACGGGGAGCGACCTCACCAGCGCGGAGCCCGGAAGCGGTCAAAACGGCAATGCCATTGTCAACTTCACCCTGAACCGAGATGGCGCGACGCGGTTCGCTCACGTGACGGGAGCCAACATTGGCAAGAATCTGGCCATTGTGCTTGACAACCGCGTGGTTTCGGCGCCGGTCATTGACAGCCAAATTCGAGACCGAGGGGAGATTCGTGGCAGCTTTACACCTCAGCAAGCTGCTACGTTGGCCCTGGAGCTCCGATCGGGCGCTTTGCCGGCCTCGATCAGCGTCCTGTTCGAGAACACGGTCGGCCCTTCGCTCGGCGCGGATTCGATCCGGCATGGCATCGTGGCCAGCCTGGTGGGCTTCATCGCCATTATTAGCTTCATGCTGATCTACTATCGCGGGGCAGGCATTAATGCGGATGTCGCATTGATTTTGAATCTGGTCATATTGGTGGCGGCATTCGTATATTTCGGGGCCGTGCTGACCCTGCCGGGTATTGCGGGTGTTATTCTGACGGTCGGCATGGGCGTGGATTCGAACGTGCTCATCTTCGAACGCATCCGAGAAGAACTGCGTCTGGGCAAAGCGCCGGGGGCGGCCGTGGCCGGCGGCTTCGAGCATGCCTTTGTCACCATTATTGATACACACGTCACCACCATCGCTTCGGCCGCGATTTTGTATAGTTTTGGCTCAGGCCCGGTGAAGGGCTTCGCGGTGACGTTAACGATCGGGTTGATGGCAAATCTTTTTACCTCTGTGTTTGTATCGCGGAC
>JAJYNF010000119.1 GCA_021786455.1 Acidobacteriota bacterium | reverse complement strand
GCCGGAAAGCTCGCTCCGTCGCCGCGAGGTCGGTGGTATCCACATAAGAAAATTCGAGGCCGGCGCCTTTAAGCACGCGCTCGAACAGCCGAAACGTTCCACCATAAAGATTGTGTCCCGCCACGACGTGATCGCCGGGCTTCGAGATCGTCATCACCGCGTTGATCGCCGCCATGCCGGAAGCAAAGGCGAATCCGAACTGGCCGCCTTCGAGCCGCGCCAAATTCCGTTCGAGCGCGGCGCGCGTTGGGTTCGACGTGCGAGCGTATTCGTAGCCCTTGTGCCGTCCGAGCTCCTCCTGCACAAAGGTCGAAGTCTGATAGATGGGAACGATAATCGCTCCCGTTGCCGGGTCGGGCTCTTGCCCGACGTGAATCGCATCCGTTGAAAATCCCATAATCCCTTTCCTGGCGGTTGCGTTGGTAGCCACGGCATCTTCCGGATGCCGTGGGCCTGTAGATTTTCGTCCCAAAAGCCTTGTTTCGTGGGCTGGCGCAGAGCCGCTGGCGCCGCCCCGTCACTCCGACCCCCTCGCGCCCGCTATTCCTAGCCTTTCGCTTCCGTCATTCCGACCCCGCCGTGGCGGGGGAGGAATCTGCTTTTCCGTACCAACCTTCGCTCAAATCGGTCCACGCCGGGTTGGTGGATTCGATAAGCGCGATTTTCTTCGACCGTCGCCAGGCCTTGATTTGCTTTTCTCGGTGAATGGGGCCGCGAATGTCACCCCACGCCTCAAAATAAACCAGCCGTTCGATGCGGTAGCGGCTGGTAAATCCGGCGACCAGATGCCGCTTATGCTCGATTACGCGCCGCTCCAGGTTGCTCGTGACGCCGGTATAGAGCGTGCGCGAGCGGCTCGCCATGATGTAAACGTAGGAGGCTCTCACTTCGTGCGCTGTACAGTGTACCGTCGCTGCGGCGCGGCGCGAGCCGAACAGCAGATTCCTCGGACCGATCAAAAACATCGGCGCTCGGAATGACGATCTTCGCGCCCGAGACGGGATCAACCACTATCGCCCGACAAGCCCGCGACGGCAACCACACCGTCGCGGCTACCGGGGCGTGATCGTCGGACGGCACCACGCCCATTTGATCGGTGGGTTGGGTATCCAGGCCGCGAGGTCATTGCCGGCGCGGGCAGCCGCCTCCGTCTGACCGACGAGGGCCTCCACATTGGCCTGAATCCGAGCGACGTCGGGCCGCGTGAGGTTGAAGGAGAATGACAGCTTCGCCGGTTCGGGCGCGTCCGAAGAAGAGAAGGCGACCTCGACAGAGTACGTTCCTTCCCTCCAGAAGAAGCTGCTCCGGTACCATTGCGTCGCGTCCCGCCACTCCCTCACACTCGTCCGGTTTTCCCCCTCAACCCCCTCGATTGCCCGCGTCACCGAGGCGATATGCCTCTGCATCTCGTCCTCGAACCCTACCTCCCGAAAGTTGACCGTCCGGGTCGTAACGTCTCTGGGCGTGAGCGCCACCGCTATGGCGGGGTCAGCTTGCTGGAAAGCGATCGGCTCAATGTTGGGAATTCCACTCATAAAACCCTTGACCTCGGAGACCCACCTCCATCGCATCTCATGCGTCTCCCCCTGCCCGTGTTGCACCCGGGGGGCCGCCTCGGTGACCACACAGTCCTTGTTCCGGACGCGCAAAACCACCGGAACCGCAAGGGCCGGTCCCTCGTTCGTGAAACCCACTTCAACGCTAGCCGCCTGATAAACTGCGATCCGCGGGCGGACAGCCAGTGCGTGTACCCAGCCGACGATCTGGGGAATCCACGCACCCGCCCCGACGACCGCCACCCACAGCTCTAAGTTGCCGTGATCCATCCGTCCTCCCTCCTCACCGTGCACCGGGTAGCGGTCAATCGCCCTGCGATTGACCGCGGGCTCTCCCCGGAGGCCCGCAGAGCGTCGTCCCCTACGCTCTGCGATTCGCGCAGCGATGCCTGCCGCCTACGGTAGCGCAAACGGCCACGACTACCGGCGCACGCCGTACCGCTCTGTGACCTGTCATGCTCCCCTCCGTGACTTGGCGAGCAATGCGCCGAGGCGGATTATACCACCGACCCCTCCGGGCGGCAGGCCCGCGTGTGAGCGCAGCGCTACGCGGGCGTTTCCATGTAAGTCGAGTAAGCGCGCGGCTCCGACCCCGGGCAGGCCCCCCAGGCGCAGGCCGTCGACATGAAAGGCGATGGGCCGAATGCGCCGCCGTCCATTCACAACCGGCCTCCGCCCATCTGGATCAGGGTGGTGCTATTTGAGCCTTTGAACGGCTTCGAGTACTTCGCCGACATCGGGTGTCTGGCGAAGCTCGTAAACCTTTGCCCAGGCGATGCGGCCGTTCTTGTCAACGACGAAGATGGCCCGATCGTTGACGAAGGGAATTTCGTGCTTGGTGGGCGGAAAGACGCCGTAAGCCTTGGCGACGTTAGCGTAAGGCCAGCGGTCGGTCGCCAGCGGGAACTTGATCCCTCCGAGAGATTTTTGAAAAGCCATGTGGGAAAAAACCGTGTCCGTGTTGACGCCCACGACCTGGGCGTTTGAGGCGGCAAACTTCGCGAGGTCCGCGTTGAATGCCGACAATTCGTTCTGTCAGACCGGCGTGAAATCGAGGGCGTAAAAGAGAATCACCACATTCTTGCCGCGATGATCCGCGAGCTTGAATTCCCCCTGCGTTTCGCCCGTGGACGACTTCAGGGTGAAGTCGGGGGCGGCGTCACCTACTTTAAGCGCCATCATGTCCTCCTCGATGCGCGCGTCCTCGGTGATCTCCTTCAGGCCTTCGCCGTCCAGGCCAATCAGGCAGGTCCACAAGTTTGTCAACATCCACGCCCGCCTTCTGGACGATTTCGCGTGCCACTCGTGCCATAGCTAAGCCTCCTTACTTTGCCGTTTTGGAAATCGCGTCTCCGCAGCGCTCGCATCCAGGCAACGCAACCTGCACGTTGCCCTTCATGCTGGCTGCCACACTCACCGCCATCTTGCACCAGATAGCTAGACTGCCAAACCGCCGGAAGACAGTCAAGACGAATGAGAGGAAGCCGGAGCGCAAAGCAAGCAGGGCTCGGCGATTTTACAGAGGTCTATTGTCGGCAAAGTTGCAGCGGATTTAGGTTCGAACTCGTCTCGGCACGCCGGCTTTCTATGGAGCGAGTGGCTTGCCAGCCTGTGAGGGACGCCTGAGGAAGCGCGGGCCGAGCCACAAAAGAGCTGTCGCGTCAATGAGAAAGTGGGCCAGGACTGCCGGGTAAATCGAGCCGTAACGAACCACGGGAACCGCCAATAGCGCTCCGAGCAGCGCGGCCCGCGCCACGCCGCTTGCACCCTGATAGGTGTGCGCTAGCCCAAACCCCAGCGACGACACTGCAACGCCCCACCTCGCCGAGTGAAACCATGCCGTGAGCGCGGTGAGAAGAAAACCACGATACAAAAACTCTTCGCAAACAGCGGCCGTGGGCGCCACTAGGAACAAGGCCCACAGTTTTTCTTTCAGCGTCTCCGGCATGAGCAGATGTACGGTTTCCGGCTCGGGCGGCAACCACCCACGATTTTCAAGAAAGATCACCAACCCCAGACCGGCCACCGCGGTTCCCGCGAGTCCAACACCCCAGCGTCCGAATAACACCCAGTGAATCGGACGAAAACCCACCGCGGCCAAGCCGCCCTTCGACACGAACACGACCGCAAGCGCCGCGACTGCCAGAATCCACTGGGAAAAGACAGCCGATAGGTAAAGCGTTGTGCGCGGAACCTGGCGGAGTAGTTCTGGCCGGGCGGTCTTGCGCGAAAGGATGGGAACTGCGGCCGCCAAGAATATCACCAACAAGGCGCGCGCGATTTCAGCCAGCATGAATGCCCCTGGGGACGTTCAGGCTCAGATCGGTCTCGGCCATGCGTAGGGATATGAGGCTTGCTGTTTCGGCGACTTGGCTGCTCGAGATCATTCTGCTTGGCGAGGACCCCGCAACAGATAGGCTCCCAACACGGCGCGGCAGCGGTTGCGAAGTTCTTCGATGGAAGAGTCCTCGGAGCTCATCAGCCATTGGAGGCAATAGCCGTCCACCAGGGCGCGGATGGTTGCCGCGGCATCGGCGGGGCGCACGCGGCGGAATTGCTGCAAACGGATGCCTTCTTCCACCAAGGCGGCGTCGCGGGCGCGGCACCGAGCGAAAAAGTCCCCAAACAATTTTCGAAATCGTTCGGACCTTACGCCAACCCCGACGTAATCAAATAGGACCCGATAAAGCTTGCGGTTGACCTCCGTGCTGTGGAACAACAGCTCGAGTTCCGCCACCAGGCGGGCGCGCGGAGGGTCGGCGCTGTTCGCAATCCGCTCAAGGCTCTGATCGAGCTGCGTCAGCAGCCAGTCGAGGACCGCCCAAAGCAGTTCCTCCTTCGTGTGAAAATAATGCAGGGCCCCTCCCTTGCTCGATTCCGCCCGTGCCACGACGCCGTCAATGGTGGTGTCCGCAAGCCCTTTCTCAAGGATTTCAGCGTATCCGGCTTTAATCAACTCCTCGCGGCGACGCGCCGTGAGAACCGGATCAACTCGGCGTGGGCTCATGCTTGCTTTCCCAAATAGCTCTGATGCGATATTCTCCCTCAGCGCCCTGAGTCCGCCAAACTACGGCGGGCGATCCAGAGTCTGTTTCTCGTCTTCAAACTTAGGGGATCGTCGCCACCCCCACCCTGCCCAACGTCAACACCAGCCAGATACCCAAGAAAACCAGAAAGAGGGTCGTGGATTTGACGGCGCCCCGCGATACCCGAGCAAGACCCAGGGCGAGTAGCGCGATGAACCAGAAGGTCAGCAAATCCAACGAGGTCGCCAGCGCGTAGAGCGGGCGCGAGGTTGACGCGGGGTTGAGAAAAAATCCCAGATTGGTCGGAATCGGGCTCTGCGGATTGAATCGGTTCGGGTTCCCGAACAGAATCACGGCGATTCCCATCAGGTCACCGATCACCAGTGGCAGGGCTGCGTAACAGGTCACTGAGAAGGTGTCTTTGAAACCCGCTCGAGCCCCAAAGATGCCCCTCAAAACGAGCAAGCCCACGCCGGCCGTAAGCGCCAAGAAAATTACCGGTCCAACCACCGCGCCCAGATGCGTAAAAACGGCGGCAGCCGACGCCGCCAGGCGCACTTGCTGGTCGAGCTGCCGGGTCGTCAGGTGACTCGCCCGGCCGCTCTGCTCGAGGGCACGGCGAATGATCGTGCGAAGGCCAATCTTCGCCAGCATGACCTCCGTCAGGGCCACTGATCCTGCCGTTACCACGATCAACGGCCCAAGATAGTCGGGGCGCGACGCAATTTGATCGAAGGCCCCGGTTGGGTTCAGCAAGACGTCCAACGCTCGGGCGAGGAACGGTCGGGGTTTGGTAATGGCCTGTTCGGGTGCCGGAGATTCGTTTGAGTTCATGGCTGCTTCCCTGAGCGAAGCGCCGACCTTGCAAGAGACTACGCTAGACGCGGCGTGAACGCAAGTCTTGGAGCGAGGCGGAGCGAGGCAAAGTTAAAGCTCTTTAGAAATGTCCCTTTTTTGTTTTGGCCTTTTGTTCTTGTCTTGGTTCTTGTCATCGTCGCGGGCCTGGCTCGGAGCGAAACCCTGCGAGTCCGCCGGGCGAGCGATTAGGGCGACGCGGGGTGGCCAGCGAAGTCTCCACTGCCCGCATCCCATGCCATATGGACCGCTACGGTATCGGGTTGCGCGACTTGGTCTGGAAGACCGACTGCGACGGTGAGTTCGTGGGCCGGGTCCGTTTCAGCCAAGCTCCGGGGGGACAACCAGCCCGCCAAGCCGAAGTTACGGTTTGCTCCTTGGGACGTGGCGAGCTATAAAGATGGCTCCCATCACGATCAAGAGAATCCCCCACCAAACCGGCGGATGAAGGTTCGAGAGCACGGTATGTGGCGGATGCGACCACTCCTCGACACCTTGAATAAAGATGAGGATGCCATAGATCAGAAGGAGTAATCCCACAAAGAACCAAACCGGAATCATATGATGGTGCTCGGTCTTAGACTCGGAGCCGCCGCCTTCCGCGGGGGAGGCAACGCGAGGCTCGCCGGGCTTTTCTTCGGTCATAACCTTTCCCTCCATGCTCGAAAATAAGTCTTCCTCCTGAGTTTTGCGCAAGGCTTATCGGAAAATCCACTGCAAGATCAGGAACAGGAGAAAGCAGATGGCGGCCCAAAAAACGGGCCGCTTCGTCAAGGGCAGATGGCCTTCACTGGGGAGCTCGGTCTCGCCCATGACGAGCCCTTTGAGCTCGCCCACCGGCCTCGGCGTGGTCACCAGGCTCACGGCGACCGTCACAACCACAACCGCGACGAACGCCCACAGCGCCTGCCACATATCTTGAGCCAGCGGCTGAGCTTTGGCATAGAAGGTAAACCAGGCGACCCGCGCCGGACTGTTGTGCATCAACGTGAAAATAGTCACCGAAGACACAATCCCTGCCATGAGCCCCCAAAATCCGGCCTGCTTGGTAGCGCGTTTCCAGAGCATTCCCAGAATGACCGTGCCAAAAAGTGGCGCAATGAAAAAGCCAAAGAGTGCTTGCACGTAGTCCATCAGACTCCCGAAATGGGTCACAATATAGGCGGCTGCAATGCTGATGAAAAGGCCGATCATGGTGGACCAACGCCCCATCCTGACGTAGTGCGAGTCGGAGGCGCTTTTACGAATAAACGGCCGGTAGAGGTCGTAGGTCCAGACGGTCGCGAAGGCGCTGATATTTCCCGCCATGCCCGACATAAAACCGGCGATTAACGCGGTGATGCCCAATCCGAGCAGCCCCGGCCCGCAATACCGCGCCAGCATCAGCGGCAGGACTTGATCGTAGGTGTGCTGGCCAGGCTTGGCGAGGTTTTCCGGATAAAGGTGGAACGGCAGGACGGCGCGGCCCAGCAACCCTGGCAGAATTACGATGAAGGGCACCGCCATTTTGAAGAAGTCGCCAATGATGAGCGCGCTTTTGGCAGAGCGAAGATCCTTGGCGGCGAGGACTCTTTGCACGACCAAGAAATCCGTGGTCCAGTAGCCC
>JAJYNF010000137.1 GCA_021786455.1 Acidobacteriota bacterium | reverse complement strand
GGCTGCATACCGAAATTTGCAGGTGGGGTTCGTTTGGCAAATGCATTACCTGCTACCCGAGTTTACGGCGCTCGAAAATGTCATGTTGCCTCAGTTGATGGCCGGCAGACACCTGGAAGACGCGCGCGCGCGGGCCAAGAGCCTTCTGGCTGAGGTCGAGATGGAAAAGGCTTCGGCAAGGCGCGCCGGCGAGATCTCGGGCGGCGAGCAGCAGCGCGTTGCATTGGCCAGGGCGCTCGCTAACCGGCCAACCCTGCTGCTGGCCGATGAACCGACCGGCAACCTGGACCGCCGCACGGCCGGGCTGGTCATGGATCTTCTCGAGAAGCTGCACCAGGCACACCGATTAACCTCGGTCGTGGCGACTCACAACGTCGAACTGGCGCAACGCGCCTCCCGAACGCTGCGGCTGGAAAACGGTCAGCTCATCGAGACGGTAGTTCCGCGGTTTTATTGAAGGTTTCGGGCCTCGCGCTGGCGCGAGGCCAAAGAACAAACTGAGGAGCTATGTTCGAGAGATATACAGAGAAGGCGCGTCGCGTTATCTTCTTTGCCCGCTACGAAGCGAGTCAGTTTGGCAGCCCGTCCATCGAAACCGAACACCTGTTGCTGGGTTTGCTCCGCGAAGACAAGGCCCTGACAAATCGTTTTCTTCGCTCGCACGCTTCGGTTGAGTCCATCCGCAAGCAGATTGAGGCACGGAGCCCCGCCCGCGAGAAGGTTCCCACTTCGGTGGAACTTCCCCTCAGCCAAGAGTGCAAGCGGGTTCTGGCGTATGCGGCGGAGGAAGCCGAGCGGCTCGCGCACAAACACATCGGCACGGAGCATCTGCTTCTCGGCCTGCTGCGGGAAGACAAGTCCTTTGCGGCTGAGATACTGCACGAGCGGGGGTTGCGCCTTTCAACGCTGCGCGAGGAGCTGAGCCGCGCCCAAAACGAAAAAACGTCCGCCAGCCGCGCCAAGGAAACCTCCCTGTTATCGGAGTTCAGCCGGGACCTGACGCAAGCGGCACGGGAAAATCAGCTCGATCCGCTCGTCGGACGGGAGAAGGAGCTTGAACGGGTCGTCCAAATCCTCTGCCGCCGGACAAAGAACAATCCAGTGCTGATTGGCGAGCCGGGGGTGGGCAAAACCGCCATCGTGGAAGGGCTCGCTCAGCGGGTCGCGGATGGCGACGTTCCGCCTTTCCTGGCGGACAAACGCATCCTGGCGCTAGACCTGTCGTTGATCGTGGCGGGCACGAAGTACCGAGGTCAGTTTGAAGAGCGTTTGAAGACCATCATGAAGGAATTGATGGAAGCCCAGGACGCCGTCATCTTTATTGATGAAATTCACACGCTGGTAGGCGCGGGCTCGGCGGAGGGCTCGCTCGACGCCGCCAACATCCTTAAACCCGCCTTGTCGCGCGGCGAGATTCAATGCATCGGCGCCACGACTCCGGCAGAATTCCGCAAGTCCATCGAGCGCGACCGGTCCCTCGAACGCCGCTTCCAGGCCGTGAAGGTTCCGCCGCCGACAGAGTCCGAGGCCATCAAGATTCTGATGGGCATCAAGGAACGATACGAAAAGTTCCATGCGGTCACTTACACCGACGAAGGGTTAACGACCGCCGTCTATCACGCCAGCCGGTACATTCCCGACCGCTTCCTGCCCGACAAAGCTGTGGACCTCATTGATGAGGCGGGGGCGCGGGTGAAGCTACGGCAAAGCGCGCTTCCCGAGGAGATGGTGGACGTTCAGAAGCGCATCAAATTCGTCGTGCATCGGATGGAAAACGCCATTGCCAACCACGAGTTCGAGAAGGCCCGCTTTTACTCCGATGAAGAGCGTAAAGAGCGCGAGAATCTTCGCTTGCTGCGAGAGAAATACAATATTGACGAGACGGCCATTGGGGTCGTGGCGCGCGAAGACATTGAGGAAGTGGTCTCTCGCTGGACCGGCGTTCCTGTTCATGCGATTAAAGAAGAAGAGATGTCCAAGCTTCTTCGGATCGAGGAGGAGCTGCATAAGCGGATCATCAGCCAAGATAAGGCGATTTCGGCCTTGGCGCGCGCCATTCGCCGGTCGCGGGCGGGGTTGAAGTCTCCCAATCGCCCGGTTGGCTCCTTCCTGTTTTTGGGGCCCACCGGCGTCGGTAAGACAGAGATGGCGCGCTCGATTGCGGCTTTCCTGTTTGGCAGCGATCGCTCGCTGATTCGCTTCGACATGTCCGAGTTTATGGAGAAGCATTCGGTTTCCAAGCTGATCGGCTCTCCCCCGGGTTATGTCGGCTATGAGGAGGGCGGCCAATTGACTGAGAGGGTGCGGCGCACCCCGTATTGCGTCGTTCTGCTCGATGAGATCGAGAAAGCTCATCCGGACATTTTCAACATTTTGTTGCAAGTCTTTGAAGACGGCCAGTTGACGGACGGACTGGGCAATACGGTGGATTTCAAGAACGCTATTATGATCATGACGTCGAACATTGGGGCCCGTTATTTGGAGCGGCGCGCTCACTTGGGCTTCCAGTCGGCCATGGAAGGCGCTACGGAAAAGAAAATCGAAGAGCTGGTCATGGGCGAAGTGAAGCGCCTCTTCAACCCCGAGTTTTTGAACCGCGTAGATGAAATCATCGTCTTCAATGCTCTGACAGAAAACGACTTGATCCTGATTCTTGAACTTATGGTGGGCCAGATGAACCAACACCTGGGCCAGAAAAATATCTCCATCAGCCTTTCTCCCGCAGCCGCCAAGTGGATTTTGGAGAAGACCTGTACCGACCGATCCTATGGCGCCCGCCCCTTAAGAAGGGCCTTGCAGAAGTACGTTGAAGACCCGCTTTCGGAAGCTTTGATTCAGGGAGACATTCAGGCACCGGCAGTCCTGGAAGTGGTGGTGGAGAATGAAGGTCTTTGCTTCCGTTCGGTGAAGGATCGCCTGGTCGCTGCCACGCCACTATCTCGCTAGCGCCCATGTCAGGGATTCAAACTTTGAGACGAAGGGCCGGCATCCGGTGAAGCTCCCGTAGTGTGGCGGAAGCTCCATTGGCGGCCCCGACCGTATTGCGGCCAACTTTCCGCGCGCCTGCGGCATCGGAAAGAACTAAACCGTGGAGGCGGGAAAAGGGGAAGGTTTTCCGGAGGAACAGGAGATTGGAGCTAAGAGTCCGAGGACTTGGGGCCGCGGCGGGGAAGGCAGGTCTGGTGCTGGGAGTGGCGATGATTTGGACGCTCCACGCCTCCGCGGCGCCCCGCCAATCTTCAACGTCGCCCGCCTCGCAGCCGGCAGCGGCTCGGCAATCGGCCGGCTCGGCGACTCCCCAGACGAGCTCGCCGCACGCCCGCACGGCCAATCAGAAGTTGAAATTCGTCAACCCGAAAGCGGCGCCTCCCCTTCCCGCGCAGAAGCTCCAGAATGTAAAGGCTCCGGCGATCAAGGCTCCGAAAAAAGCCCAAAAGCAAGCCAAGCAAGTCCTCATTGATCGGATCATCTTTCGCGGCAACCGCCGCATTCCCGATTCCAGACTGCGTGCGGTCATTTTCTCGCGACCCGGGATGACCTATGACATCAATCGTCTGGAGCGCGATTTCCATGCGCTGTGGAACACGGGTTACTTCGACGACATTCGGCTGGAAGCGGCTACCGCCAAGGATGGCAACAAGATCGTTATCTTCTGGCTGACGGAGAAAAAACTGATCCGAAGCATCGCCTACAAAGGGATGACCACCATCACCGACTCCGACGTCATGCAAGCCTTTGAGAAGGAGCGAATTGGGCTGACGATTGATTCCCAATATGATCCGCCCGTCGTCAAACGCGCCGAGGTGGTCATCCGAGAGATGCTGGCAGCCCACGGCAGGCAATTCGCCACCGTTCGCGCGCGGACTCGGGACATCCCTCCCGATTCCGTGGCCCTGACTTTTATTGTGAATGAAGGTCCGAAGATCAAAATCGGCAACATCCGCTTCGTTGGCAACACGGTGTTTCCTGACCGGGTGTTGGTTCGGTCTATGAAAGACGTTCGGCCTATCGGTTTGCCTCCCTGGTTCTATTGGTTTCACCGAACTTATGACCATGACAAAGTCCTTTATGACCTTGGCAAAGTCCGCGACCTTTATCAAAACCACGGCTACTTTTTCGCCACCCCGAAGGAACCCAAGGTGAAGATGCGAAATACCGAACATCGCTGGCCATTTTTCTTTTGGGGTTGGGGTCACGGCAAAGCCGTGAGCGTCACCATCCCGATTGACGAAGGTCATCAATATCGGCTGGGGAGATTCACTATCCGGGGCAATAAGCTTTTTCCAACTACCAAGCTCGAACCGTTCCTCGGCATGAAGCCGGGCGATGTGTTCAGCGTGGGCAAAATGCGCACCGCCATCAAGAATCTCACCACCCTTTACGGAATGGACGGATACATCAATTTTGTGGCCACTCCGGACCCCGAGCCCAACCGTAAGAAAAGGGTTATTAATCTGGCCTTCGATTTTTCGGAAGGCCATCAATACTACGTCCATCGAATTAACTTCTCAGGCAACACCAAAACCCGCGACAAGGTCATTCGGCGTCAGTTGCTGGTGGACGAAGGAGCAGTCTTCAACGCTGAATTGTGGAAACTGAGCATTTTGCGGGTGAACCAGCTGGGGTTTTTTAATCCCATCAAGAAAGACGATTACGTGATTCGTCAGAACCACCAAAATCACACCGTGGACGTCACGCTGAAGGTCCACGAGAAGGGACGTAATTCAATCGGGTTTTCCGGGGGGGTTAGCGGTTTAGCGGGGAACTTTGTCGGGTTTAATTACGCGACCAACAATTTCCTCGGCCTGGGGGAAACGCTGAGCCTGGACATGGAGTTCGGCACCTACCAGAAACTCTATCAATTCGGCTTTACGGAACCTTACCTTTTTGACCGGCCCATTTCTTCCGGCTTCACGGTTTTCAAGAGCTATTACAATTACAACGAATTACAACAGACGTCAGTCTTGTCCGGCCTGAATCTGACGTCACTCCAGAACACGGCTTACGGCCAGCTCCTTTTCCAGAATTTCGCGGAAAACTCTTCCGGTTTTACGGCCTTTGCCAGCTATCCGTTGCGCAGCAGCTTTGCCCGCGTGGGGCTTACTTACAGCTACTCGAAAAGCAGCATCTCGGCTTTCAGCGCCGCCTCGCTCAACTATTTTGAGGCCCTCAACTTCAGCGGTTTTGTGGGTCCGAATTCTCTCTCCGGCATCACTTCAAGTGAGGTGATGCCCACCTACCTTTACAACACGGTGGACAATGAATTCAACCCGCACAGGGGAAAGTACATCTACGCCGCGCTCGGATTCTCGGGCAGCGTCTTGGGCGGCAACGTCAACACCATTAATCCCGTCTTCGAGTGGAAGTACTTCCATCCGATCAACAAGGGCCGGAATGTGCTCGGCTTCCATTTTTACGCCTCCACGATTTCGGGATTCGGAGGCCGAGTGCCCCCGCCCTTTTCTCGCTTTTACATGGGCGGCGAATATGACATTCGGGGATTTGATCTTCGCACGATCAGCCCGATGGCGTGGTTCCCCACCATCGGTCAGGTCTGCAACCGCGACAGCGCCGGTAATGAAATTGAAGGCATCAGCAGCAGCGGCCAGCCGAATGGAACCTGCGGTTCCTATACTCACTTCCCGTACTACACGCCCATTTTCCCCGGCGGGGACACGGAAGTTTACGGTAACTTTGAGTATCGCATCCCCATTATGGGACCGGTCACGTTGGCCTATTTTATGGATGCTGGAGAGGACATGGCTTTGCGCCCCAGTCAGTTGCAGCTCGCCCCGTCCTCTCTGAGCCAAATTCACAACGAATTCCCTTATTTCTCGCTGCCGACCGAGCTCCACGCCATCCCGGGAACAAACTTCCAGCCTCGCGCTTCAACCGGGTTGGAGTTGCAAGTGGTCATCCCGATGATGCATCTTCCTTTTGAAATTTATTGGGGATATAATTGGTTGCGGTTGGACAAGGTGCTGACGCCGCCGCAGGATCTTCCGCCGCGCTCCATGTTCCCCAATGAAGCCACCTACGACCAAGTGCTGCCTTTCTTCTCCGGCCTTCGATGGCAGGATATTCAGTCGCGGTTGGGTTTCACGGTAGCGCGGACTTTTTAGGGGTGGGGCTGCGTTTGGTTCAGCCGACGGACGAAGACGATCTTAGGAATTCTGAGAAAGTTACCCATGGCTCAGCGAGTCATGGGCAAGCCCGAAAATAGCCAAGAGGGACCCATGGGGTTTCAACTCATGAAGGCTGTTTTCGAAGGAGTGAGCATGAAGAAGCGAATTGCGATGTTTTCGACGCTGGCCGCAGTGTTATTTGCCGCGGCGGTCGGGGTCAGCCAGACGACTCCCGTGGCCGCGGCCTCGAGGGGCAAGGTTGGAATCATTGATATTCAAACCGCCATTCTGGATTGCGCCGAAGGTAAAAAAGCGTTCTCCGATCTTCAGGCCAAGTTTAAGCCTCGACAAGAGCAAATTCGGGAAGATCAGCAATCCGTCCTGAAACTTCAGAACCAGCTTCAGACGCAGGCGGCCACGCTGAGCGGCAGCGAGCAGCGGCGGCTGACCCGCGAGTTGCAAGAGAAGGAAACGATGCTCAAGCGGGAAGAGGACGATGCCCAAACGGATTTTACTTACGACCGCCAGGATGTTGTCCGCCGTATTGGGCGCAAGATGGTCCAAGTGATTGGGCAGTACGCGCAACAGCACGGCTTCTCCTTGGTGATTGACGCCTCGACGGTGCCTGTTTATTACGCGGCCCACGGGCTCAACATCACGGGAGCCATCGTTGCCGCCTACGACGCGAAATATCCCCCGCAGTCGGCCAGCGCAACGCCGCCGGCGGCGCCCACGTCGGCGTCAAAGTCCGCCACCGATAAGCCAAAGCCCTAGAGCCCGCATTTCTCACGGAAAAATTGAAGAAGGCTGTTGCTTTCTGGCATAAGTATCTTTGGGAAGAGAAGCTTTTGCCAGAGAAGGAGGGCAGCCTTTTCGTGACACAGTGTAATCAAGAATCCTTCGAATTTCATCCTCTGAAGCGAGGTCAGGTTG
>JAJYNF010000252.1 GCA_021786455.1 Acidobacteriota bacterium | reverse complement strand
CCGATCTGGGTGTCGTCTGTGGGCAATCCGAGCAGGAAGTCCGCAAAGCCATTGCCACCGCCGTAATTCGTGATGCCATTCGGGCCGGCCGAAGTTGTATATAAGCCCTGGAAACCCGCAGCGCCGCGGATGGTCTCAAAATTGACCGTCCGAAACTGCGTGTGCCGCATGTCCCACCCGATTTTCAACAAGTTCGTGCCGTGAGTTATTGATAAGTTGTCGATGCCCTCGAAGACATTGTCCTTGTAACTGGACGTCCCCCTCTGATCGCCTGGCGCGCAACCGTTATACCAGAGGCCGCCGTTGCCCAAAATGATGAAACACGGTAACCCCGGATCAGCCCCGATCAACGGAAGGCCGATGCTTAGGACCTTCGAGGGCCAGAACTTAGTCACAAGGCTTGCTCCTTGCGCGCTTCCTTCCAGGGCCCCGTCGTTGTCCCGCACATATCCAAAGCGCAATTCATTCACAACCGTAGGTCTCAGCATCGAATTGAAGTTAAGGGCGAAGTTTTGCGCAGAGTTCTGATTGGTGTCATATCTCCCGGGCATGTACTCTGGCGTAATTGCCGGGGCATTGACAAACGTGTACCGGCCGAAGAGCTGACTGCGTTCACCGAAGGTTTGGTTAATTTTGAGGCTATACTGGTTTGAGGTAACTGTCCCAGGGCTGTTGTTGACGTAGTTGAGTCCGTTGCCGGGAAGGTTTGCTTTTGGCAAGAGTGAAGCCATAAGGGCCATGGCAGGTGGGATCCTGTTCGGTGGTATGATGTTATTTGGAAAGGGCAGTCGGGGTGAAAGATAGTAACCGTTAGCGTCCACCGGCGCTGAGGCCGGATCGTATATCACGTTGAGTTGACCGTTAGGCAAGAACGTTTGGGAGAAATCCCCCGTACGTTCCCTGGCGGTCGGAACGTGGCTGACATTAGAAGATGCCTTCGTCTGGCGCACCCCTTCGTAATCAAAAAAGAAAAAGGTGCGGTTCTTCCCCTTGTAAACTCCGGGAATTGTAATCGGGCCACCTACCGTACCGCCAAAGTCGTTACGCCTCAAAACGGGAACAGGCCCCGGCCCAGCGAAAAAATTCCTGCCATCGAGGGCCGAGTTGCGCAGATAGTCGTAAACACTGCCGTGCAATTGGTTCGTGCCTGACCGGGTAATGACGTCAATCTGCCCTCCCGAGTATCTTCCGTACTCCGCACTGTAGCCGTTCGTGCTGACCCGAAATTCCTGGATCGCGTCAATCGAGGGCTTCAGGGAAACCTGAGCAAAATTCGGATTAATATCGCTAACGCCATCGAGGGCGAAATTATTTGCTTCGACGCGGCCACCACTAAGAGTCAATCCAGTAATACCGGCGCGACCGCTCCCGGTAATCGCCGCGCCTGGCATTAAAGTCGCCAGCTGGGTAAAGTCCCTACCGTTAAGGGGCATATCCTCTATTGCCTTGTGCTGAACAACGAAACTGATCGTCGCGTTTTCTGTGTCGAGCACCGGTGGAGTGCCCTTTACCGTCACCTCCTGTGTGGTCCTGCCTAACTGCAGCCTTAGATCAAGCCTTACTGCACTCCCAACGTAAAGAGGACTCAGAATCTGAGTCAGCTTCTTGAATCCGGGCGCGGTTACGGTGAGCCTGTACCGTCCAGGCGGCAAGTTCACAAACGCATAACCACCTCTCGCGTCTGTAGCTTGTTTAAGTGCGACTCCGGTGGCGATGTTCACCAGACGCAGTTCGGCGCGCGGAATCACAGCGCCACTCGGATCCGATACCGTCCCGTTTAACCTAGCGTTGATGACCTGCGCCAACGCTACGCCAGTTACTCCATAAACGAGAACAAATAGCACGAGCTTCTTCATTTCGACCTTCCTCCGCGAGCGCTTTTCGCTTGCTCGCAATTGCTTTTTAGACCGACCCCTTTCCCACCAGTAAGGAAACCTTCTTACTTATTCTCGCTTTGCGAAACCAACCGACCCCGGCACGCAAGATCGTTTAGAACATCCTCACATGCTTCAAGCGTTCGATCGATGTCCGCATTCGTGTGGCTGAAGCTAATGTGATTCCGCTTGAGGTTAAGAGGCAGCTTCAACACGCCCCTCTTCATCAGCGCTTGACGATAACTCGTGAACAGCTCTTGATCGTTTCGGAGCAGATCGACGTAACTTTCAATCGGGCCTTCCATGAAATAGGTGATGAACGTAGAGCCGTATCCCGCTACGGTTGCAGGGATGCCCGACCTGGAGGTAATCTCCGACAGCCCTCTCCGCATCCTTTCGCCCAATTCGAAAATGTGCTTATAAACGCCGCCTGTCTCCAATACTTCTATAGTCGCAAGCGCCGCTGCACAGCCTACAGGGTAGCCATTGAAGGTCCCTGCAAAAAAAACGTCGCCGCCCGGGGAAGTGTTAAACCGCTCCATCAGCTTATGCTTGCCGCATAAGGCTGCCATGGGGAAACCGTTAGCCATCGCCTTCCCCAGCGTTGTCAGATCAGGCGTCACTCCGCAAATCTTTTGATACCCCCCTAAGCCATGACGGAAGCCAGTTACGACTTCATCGAAGATCAGAACAATACCCTCCGAATCGCTGGCCCTCCGCAAGTATTCGAGAAATCCGGGCTTCGGCAGAACGCAACCAATGTTGTGCGCAATCGGCTCAACAATGATGGCCGCAATTTCCCCCGGGTAATCCGCCACCGCTTTCTTGACGTCCTCAATGCTATTGAAACCGCAGACCAAGGTTTCAGCTTGAACCTGCGTCAAGCTGCCTCTTGAAAGGGGATCCCACTGCCCAACCTTTTCCGCAGAACTGATCACGTTCATAGCTACTGCGTCATGCCATCCGTGGTAACAGCCCTGACATTTGATCACCTTCTTGCGCCCTGTGACTGCGCGAGCCAGGCGAAGCGCATGATACGTGGCCTCAGACCCGCTGTTGCAAAGCAGTACCGCCTCAGCGGAAGGAACATGCTGGCAAATCTTTCGCGCCAATTCGATCTCGAGATCAGTCGTGCCGACCCCTACAAGATCCACCCTTTGCATCACCTCTCGGACGCGCCGATTGACAGCTTCGAAGTTATGCCCAAGGATGATCGGACCGAATGCCGCGTGGTAATCAATATAGGAGTTTCCGTCAGCATCAGTAATCGTCGCTCCTTGCGCGCTGACTATCACCAGCGGCGGCGAGATACGCCTCAGTGATGTATTGACTCCCCCCGGGGTGCTGGCGAGGGCCGCTTCCATCCAGCCAGAAGTTGGTTGCTTACTCCAGGTCAACGTTCACCTCAACCTTCCCAATAAACCTGAATTTCCGTTTTGCTTTGAGCCGACGATCAACCTTCTGCCTTGACATCAGGCTCTAGGTTAAGGTAGGTTGCCGTCAAGTCAAGGGGGTCATGATGCCGCTGTCCAATATGTTGGACGGCATCTCCATTTGGAGGTCACATGCTTTCACACAAGACACCTTCGGTTCCGGCGGTGGATAAGGCGCTGTCTTTACTCGAAACGCTCGCGCCGTCGAGGCGCGGCCTTGGCCTTGCGCAGCTTGCCAAGCAGCTCCGCCTTCCAAGAAGCTCGGCACATTGTTTGCTGCTTACACTCGAACGCCGGGGCTATTTGCAGCGCAATGAAATGAGCCATCGTTACCTGTTTGGCCTCAAGCTCTACAGTTTGGCGAACACTGCGCTGGCTCAGTTAAAGGTCCGAGAGCTAGCTGCGCCTCATCTGCAAAGCCTCGCGAAAGCTGCTCACTTAGTTGTTCACATGGCTATTCTCGAAAAAGGGGAAGCTGTGATAATCGAAAAAAGCGAAACCCCTGGGCTGCTCAGGCTAGCCACATGGGTTGGCAAGCGATTGGATGTGCACTGTTCTGGTACCGGAAAGGCCCTAATTGCCTGGCTGCCAAAGCCAGAGCTTGACCAACTCTTGTCGGGACATTCTCTTCCCTGCTACAACGAGAACACGATCGTTTCGCGCCGGAAGCTTGAAGCGAACCTGCAACAGGCCAGAAATCTCGGCTATACGCTCGATGACGAGGAGGGAGAACTCGGATTCCGCTGCATCGGCTGCCCGGTCTTCGACCGAACAGGCCGAAACGTTGCCGCAATCAGCGTGGCTGGACCCACATCTGAAATTACGGCTGAACGCATTCCCTCGTTGGCTGGACAAGTGATGCACACCGCCATAGCAATCTCTCAACTGCTTGGCTTTTCGGAACGCACCCCGCGGGTTGGAAGAGTTCCAGAATGACCCGTTTTGGAGGATCCATCCGACCCGCATCGCGATCGTGTCCGATGGCATAGCACCGAACTTTATCAATAGTGTCCAGCATACTGGACATTAGCAGCGATCCGCCATATTCTTGGTGTTGAACGTCCATATTCGATGTCCTACCATATTTGTTGTGGCTACCCGAAAAGCCATCCGAATTTAAGAGCCCAGTAGACTGGGCAACCCATCAGGCCCAGCGAGAGCACGTATGCTGATTGTTTGAGAATTGATCTTGTCAGCTCAACTCAAGGTCAAGAAGTGGAGAAGAATCTAGTGGCTGAGGAGCGAAAGAATTGGAAGGCCAGGACGACTCGCTTCTCCCTGGTCCAGTTCGACACCTCTCTCCGAACAGGTGGAAAGGAATGCTGACCAGATTGAGGTATTTTGCCGCAAGGCCGCAGCTTCAAATGCACATTGGGTTATGTTTCATGAAGCGACAGTATGTGATTGTACGGCAAAGGTAGAAGAGCTTGCGGAGGCGGTTCCCGAAGGTAGAGTGACCCGGCGGATGGCCGGATTGGCCGAAGAATTAGGCTGTCATATTTCTTTCGGGCTTTGTGAAAAACAGAACGGAAGACTTTATATATCCCAGGTATTCGTGGGCCCAAATTCTTTCTTTTACCACTACCGCACGACCTGGCTTTGGTATTCGTCTGAGGACATCGGCTACAGAAATGAATGGGCGAGGTATGATCCAGGGACCGACCCGGAACTCTTTGAAATAGACGGTGTCCGCGCTACCTGCTTCATTTGCGCCGATGGCATGTCGCCTCGGTGCCTTGCGCGGGCCGCCGGCCTTTCCCCGGAAGTCGTGTTCTACCCGAATAACCGCAAGAAGTTGCCGCGCATCGAGGTTTTCGGAGAACGTGCCAAGGCAATCCAAGCAACAATGTTGGTGACAAATCGAGTCGGCAAATCATGGATGCATGAAACGCAAGGGGGGTGCGGGGTATTTTGATGCGGATGGAATTCCAAGAGCGACGGCTAATCACGACGGAAAGGAAGAGATGATTTTCTATGACTCGGACCATTAGTTCCCTCGGGTTCGCTGTTTGCTGTTAGGGGACATTGGGGTCGAGTCCCGGTCTCGGGGTTAGCACGTTAGAGGTGGGGTTCACAATGCCCGCCTACACCATCGTAACTGGCGTCATTGGCTCCGATACGCACATCGTAGGGAACCGGATTCTCTCGATGGCACTCGAGAAAGCTGGCTATAAGGTCATTGCGCTTGGTGCGCTTACACCAGCCTCCGAGTTTGTCAAGGCGGCGATCGAGACCGGCGCGGACGCAATCCTGGTTTCGTCGCTCTACGGGCAAGGGGAACTTGATTGCAGAGGGCTCCGGCAGTTGTGTTTGGAAGCTGGCTTGGATGACATACTGCTCTACGTCGGTGGGAATTTGGTCGTCGGCAAGCAGCCGTGGGAACTGGTTGAGCGAACTTTTCTGGACATGGGCTTCGACCGCGCCGCCCCTCCAGGGACACGTGCACAGACGGTCCTCGAATGGCTTTCAAGTGACCTCGCCGCCAGGAAACGAGGTAACAGGCGGACACCACGCTGATCAGAGGATGCTAACGCGCGCTGCACTGCTTATCGATTTCGGGAGCACGTTTACAAAATTGCGTGCTATTGATCTGGACCGGCGTGCGATCTTGGCAAGCGGAGAGGGGCCATCAACAGTAAGCACTGACATCGGAGTCGGTATGCGTCACGCTCTAGACGACTTGGGGCGTAGAATGGGCACGCTGCCGACGTTCAAGTATCGGCTCGGGTCCAGCAGCGCCGCCGGAGGGCTCCGAATGGTCACTGTCGGACTCGTGCCGGAGCTTACTGCCGAGGCCGCAAGACGAGCTGCACTTGGAGCCGGGGCCCGACTCATAGGCACGTTTAGCTACCGGCTCACAAAAGGAGATATAGCCCACATCGAAAGAATGCATCCGGATATTTTGTTGTTATCCGGCGGAACGGATGGCGGCAACAGCCAATTCATTCTTCACAACGCGCGCACCCTGGGATTGAGTGCAATTACCTGTCCCGTGGTTTACGCCGGGAACCGAGAGGCATGGGATGAAGCAAGCGAGTTTTTCGGGACCAAGGAGGTCATTTGCACGGAAAATGTTATGCCCGAATTCAACGTTCTAAATGTCGAGCCGGCCCGCGATGCCATCCGACGCATATTTCTTCAGCGCATCGTTCACGCCAAGGGCATTGACGGAGCAAGAAGCGATTGCGACGCGGTCCTGATGCCGACACCTGCCGCTGTCTTGGAGGGGGCGCGCCTCTTGGCCGACGGGTGCGGTAGCACTTCAGGGATCGGAGAACTGGTTGTCCTCGACCCCGGGGGTGCAACGACCGATGTTCACTCGATTGCTTCAGGAGCACCCAGCTCACCGGAAATCGCTATGCGAGGTTTGCCCGAGCCTCGCGTGAAGCGCACGGTCGAGGGCGACCTCGGCATGCGGCATAACGCCACGGGTATTGCCGAGGTCGCTGGCGTCACGACTCTTGCTGCCGACGCCGACGTGGCGCCGGAGACTTTTATGCAGCTCGTTGGCGAATTGTCCCAAGACGTGGACCGTCTTCCAACTACTCGGGAGGAGTGGACGGTGGACCGGGCACTCGCTCGTGCCGCCTTGCGTGTTGCGATGAAGCGCCACTGCGGCACGCTGGAAACCATATACACGGCGCTCGGTCCGGTCACTGTGCAAATGGGCAAGAATCTCTCAGATATAAAAACTGTCATCGGGACTGGGGGCGTGATCGCCCATAGCCGCGCGCCAACGGAATTGTTAAGCGTTGTCGCCGCCGACCCCTCTT
>JAJYNF010000059.1 GCA_021786455.1 Acidobacteriota bacterium | reverse complement strand
CTTACGCCTTTGCCGCGCGAGTGCCGATCCTCGTCGTCATGTTCCTCGCCATGCGGGGAAACGGCGGGGCGGGCTGGGGAACGCACTACGACGCCGTGGATCCCGATATCGCTCGGCTGCCCTTTGTCGGCAAGTCTGTCTTCCCCGCTCTCCTCCCCCAAGTGCCTTTCTGGATTGCCCTGTCTGTTATCGCCGGCACGGCGATTGGGCTGCTCGCGATGGCTATCACGCGAGCGGGCAAACGGCCTGCTACAAACCCTGCGGGGTCATAACGGTCGCGTGTTCGGATGTCCTTCTGCAGCACAACTAGCCATTGCTTGACAGGCAACGAACGACGTTCACATACTATTTCCAGGGAGATTGCGGTTCTCGGCATTTGGTGGCGCGCGGTGCAACCGAAGGACTGCCGCTCGAATCATATAGAATCAGAGAAGAGAGGCTCGCGGCCGAAAGGTGAGGCGCAGGATGCAAGGAGCTCACAGAATTGCTGGTTGGGCGCTGGCGGCGATGGCCGCTCCGGCACTGCTCTGGGCTGACCCCAAACCTAAAGTGGTCCTTCCCGCTGGAACACATATTGACGTGGTCTTAGTCTCTCCTCTCGACTCTTCGGTGGACCACAACGGCGATGGCTTTACAGCCAAAGTTGAAGACCCGGTTTTCGCCGGGGGCGAGCAAGTGATCCCGCCTGGCAGCACCCTGCGCGGACATGTCACCTTTGTCAAGCTGCCGGGCCGCATGCGGGGCAAGGCGGAAATGCGCCTCGTGGCCGACGAGATCGTTACCAAAAAGGGAACCGCTTTTGTATTCACCGGCCAGCTCGGCAACAGCCAGACGTCATCGGTGAAGGTAAAGGGCAATGAAGGGACGATCCAAGGGCCTTCCAAGACGGCCAAGCAGACGGCCAAGGATGCGGGGATCGGCGCCGCGATTGGCGGGGGTGGGGGCGTCCTGGTGGACGGTGGCACGGGAGCGCTTTACGGAGCGGGCGCTGGCGCGCTCGTCGGATTGATCTCGTACCTCATCAAGCACCACAAGAACGTGGTGCTTCAGCCAGGCACGGAGTTGACCTTCGTCCTGACGTCGTCGGCTACCGAGACCAAGGCCGCCGCGTCCCATGCGCCTTCTGCGCCGTTTATATGCGCTACCTGCCCATAGCCTTTCTGAAAGCTCCACAAGCAGAGCGCCGTTGTGTGCTATGATGTGAGCGAAGCTGTGCTCTCTATGAGCAGGGAGCGTGGCTGGGGTCAGCGGTTGGCATACTCGACAGCGCAGCAGGGTTTTGCATTTCATAAGGTGGCCAAGCGAAACGAGAGCGAAAGGAGACAGAATGGCTGAAGTGGTGAACACTTGTCCTGAAAACGATTCCAAGCCCCAGTTCCGAGTGGACGTCCAACTACACGACCTTCTGATGAAAGGAGAAAAATCCCCAGCGCCCCAATTGGCCCCTCCAACGCCACGCCCGACGGAAGAGCCTTTACAGCTCCCTGAGCCGGTTTATCCGCAGCGTTCCTATGAACGCGAAATGACAGAGAGCGATTACCATCGCCTGGGAACCAAGCGGGCGTTCCTCTGTTGGGGCTGGCCGTTCGCGCAGTCGCTTTACCACCGCGGCGAGTTGCGCCCGATCATTGCTTATTTGTTTACCGAGTTTAAGTGCAACGTAGATTGCCACTATTGCTGGTCGTTCAACAACAACGTCAAAGGCATGACGGAAGACACGGCGCGGCGCTCAATAGACTGGCTGGAGTCCATCGGCTGCCGCGTGCTGGCGCTGATGGGCGGCGAGCCGTTGCTGCGGCCCCAGTTTGTGCATAAGGTCACTTATTATGCGGCCAAAAAAGGCTTTTACGTTTACCTGCCGACCAACGGCCGCCTGATGCGCCCCGAGGTGCTTGACCGCATCGGAGACGCGGGTGTCAGTATCATCAATCTGGCGATTGACTGCGTTGAGGAAAAGCCCGGCCTGCCGAAAGCCCTGAACCGCATCCGACCGTATTTCGACTACATGGTCAAAAACCAGCGGAAGTACGGCTACGCGGCGATGATTAACATCAACATTACCCACATCAATCAGGACGACGTGCTGGAACTGACGGAAGTCGCGCGCTCGAACGGCCTCGCCACGGATTACCACATCAATGAGGCCCCGCTCACTGAGCAGAGCCACTTCAAGCATTTAGAGCGCAATGAGACGTACTTGACGCCGGAGGATTTTCCTAAAGTCGAAGCGATTCTCGATTACCTAATTCAGAAGCAGCGGCAGGGCTATAAAGTGGCGAATCCTATCCAACACATGCGCGACATGAAGCGCCTGATGCGCGGCGAAGTCGAGCCGTGGGACTGCCGCGCCGGCCAGAATAACCTCATCATTCGGCCGGACGGAACCCTCGCGCCCTGCTTCCCGATGTACTCGGCCACCTACGACTGGGGAACCGTCGGCCACCACAAGTTCGACGTGAAGCAGCTCGATGAGATGAAGCTCGACTGCTCCAAACATTGCCTCTCAACTTGCAATTACATCCTCTCCCACTGCTACAGCGCCAAGCGCGTGCTCAAGTGGATGTTCAAGCAGGCCGCGCACGGCTTCCACGGCGTCACCGGCAGCTTTGACGCCTAGATGGGTGCGCCCACCCAGGCGGGCCTCACCCACCGCATTGCGGTCCCCCCTCTCCCGGAAGGAGAGGGATGTTTCGGTTGATAATTGCAGCCCTCTATCCTTGCGGGAGAGGAGGGACCAAGGCCGAGTGAGCGCGCGCTGATACGGCACCATATTTGTGAAACGCAGCACTTAGCGAGCGCCGCTGCAAGGCCGGCGTTCAGCGGGTTCCGGTTAGATGAACTGAATTTACAACGCGACACCGTTTCGCGCTACGGCCCTCCAGAGGGCTGCTCGGCAACGCCGTTGAGAATTTCGCCGCAGTCCATCCGCAACGTGCCATTGTCATCGGAAAAGCAAACCCCGAAAGCGATCTACGCGGAGATGCGCATTGCTCGCCTTGGAAGGGTTATGCTGACCCATGGCCTCGAAGGGGAACGGGCGCGACCAGCCCGTCCACTCATGTAGCTATCTACGCGGCGCGCTTTCGCATGGCAACCCCGCAGAGCGGTTCCGAAGGATGCCGGTCTCCTGACCGTTGGTTTGTCCTTCTCATCATTCGGTCGGCTGCCGATAGACAGCCGAGCGGGACTCGGAGAGTTGGGCGACTGGCTTCTCCCGCTCACCGACAGGTTTTTTCATGCGAAGCGCGAAACCGCACGATTCCCGGACAATCAAATGCGTGGCCAGCTTCTCGATCATGGGGCGCGCGGCGGATCCGTTCATTCGCCGGAGCAGCAGTCGCATGGCCTCGGCCCCCACGTCGTATTTGGGCAGGTCCACGGTGGTGAGGCGAGGATGGAAGCATCCGAGCCACGGATAATCATCAAAGCTCACCAGGCCAAAATCTTCCGGGCAACGCAGGCCGATTTCTTCCGCCGCTTTCATCAGGCCGGCGGTCATCAGATAGTTGGCAACGTACACGCTGTCCGCTAGGCGCGGCAGCAACATCAGTCCCGCTTGGTAACCCGATTCGACGCGGTAGTCCCCTTCCGTCGCCAAGCTCGAATCGTAGGGCAAGTGATAGGACTTCAAGGCGCGCCGGAATCCTTGCCAGCGCGCCCGACCGTTGCTGACATCCAAGGGACCGCCTACCAGTCCGATTCTCCGATAACCGAGGCGCGCTAAGTGAGACACCGCCTCAAAAGCGCCTTGAAGGTCGTCGCTGACGACGGCGTCGCTCCTGAATTGCGGAATCGTTCGCATCATCAGGACAAGGGGCACTCGGGCATCGGCGAGCAGCCGCTGTTGTGCCGGCGAAAAGGGTCCGTGGGTCTTCGTTAACAGGATGCCGTCCACGCGCTTGGAGAGAAGCAATTCCAAATATTGCTCCTCTTTCTGGCGCTGATTGTCGCTGTTGCAGAGCAGGACGCTGTATCCGGCATTTTGCGCCACATCTTCCGCCCCGCGCACCACCAAGGGGAAAAAAGGGTTGACAATATCCGGCACAATGATGCCCACCGTATGCGTCTGGTGCCGGGCCAGGCTCCGCGCCAGTAGGTTGGGGCGATAGTTCAATTCGCGGATGGCAGCCTCAACCCGACGGCGCAGGCGGTCGCTGACCTTGCCGCTGTTGTTGACCACGGCTGAAACGGTAAAAACGGAGACTTTCGCCTGCCGCGCCACGTCGTAAATGTTGGACGCCTTGCTTCGACCGGACTTTGCCGTCTTCATTCGGCTCATCGCGTTCCCGACAGACCCATCAACCGCCCAACGTCGAATTCAAGCGAGCCGCTGAGCCGAGCATTTCAGTCAATTCCTCCAGCCGCGGCATGGCATCCGAGCAACTCACCCGGCTAACCACCACGGCCGCGGCGGCGTTTCCATAGCGCAGGCATTCCTCAAGGGGCAAGCCGAGATCGAGGGCGTATAGGAATCCTGCGGCAAATCCGTCACCCGCGCCGATCGTGCTCGCGACCCGCGTGGGAATGGGCGGAGCAAAACAGGAGCGATCGCCCGCGTGGGCCTCAACGCCGTCTTTACCCAGCTTGCACACAACCAGATCCACGCCTGCCGCCAACACGGCCCGGGCCTGCATTTTGGTTTGCCTCTCGCCGGTAAGCAAGAAGAGTTCGTCCTCATTACCTAGCACCACTCGAACCCACGGAAGCACCGCGCGGGCCGCCTCGCCCGCCTCAGCCGGTGAAGCCCAGGAACTCGCCCTGTAGTCAATATCGAAGACCGTGCGCAAACCTGCCTCCTGGGCTGTTTCAAGAGCGAGCCGAGTGGCTTGGCGCGCGGGCGGGGCGCTCAAGCTCGTTCCGTTGGTCACGAACATGCGCGCTTGCCGAAGATATTCCAGCTCCGCCGCGCCGATCACCACTTGCGCGTCGGCAGGATTGGACCGATAAAAAACCTGCGGAAAACGGTCGGGGGGCGAGACCTCCGTCAAACAGAGCGAAGTGTTATAACCTTTGACCCGCCGAACGTGCCGAACATCCACGCCCTCGGCGGTGAGGGTGCTGAGGAGGTAATTCGCCAAAGCGTCCCAGCCAACAGCGCTCATCATGCCCACGGACAGGCCGAGCCGGGCCAAGCCCACGGCCATGTTCGCGCTCGACCCACCCAAGTGCCTCGAAAAGTGTTCGACCTCTGCCAAAGGGCGGCCGTGCTCCTCCGCGTATAGGTCGTATCCGATTCTTCCCAGAACGCAAACATCCATCTCTCAATATCCAAGCCGGCGAAGAGTCTGGCGGCTGGCCACCGCGTTAGCCCAAGGTGAATGGGCGTCCTGACCGCCAGCCAACACGTCTTGCTCCACCACCACCCAGCCGTCAAAGCCAAAATCGCGCAAAAAACTCAACAGCCCGCCGAGATTTACAGTCCCTTCGCCCAGCGGCGCAAATACGCCATGCCGCACCGCGCCGTGGAAGTCCAAATGCGCCGCTCGGGCTTTGTTTAACTGCTCGGCATGGACGTCTTTCAGGTGCAAACAGAGCAAGCGGTCGCCATATTGCTTAGTCATTTCCAACGGATCGCCTCCGCCATATACGCAATGCCCCGTGTCGAGACATAAACCTAAAGCATCGGGCGGGAACAAGGAGAAAAGGCGACGCATCTCCTGCGGCGTCTCTACGTGGGTTCCGACGTGATGGTGGAAGGCCACTTTGAGGCCCTGAGGTTGGCAGCGACCGATGACTTGCTCGATGGATTCCTTCGCTTCCTTCCACTCTTCCTCTGTCCATGAGCGGCGGTTTGCCTCCTCGGCGTTGCCGGCGATTGCGGACCGCTCACCCGAGACTTCATCCGAAAGGATCAGCAAGCCCGAGCCCACTTGACGAATCAAAGCTGCCGTTCGATCCACATGCATCAGGCCCTCCGCGCGGGCCGCTCGCTTGCCCAACGGGAAGGCGACAAAGGCTGAGCACAGCGTCAGGCGCCTGGACGCCAGCGCGGCGCGGAGAGCGTCGGGGTTTGTGGGCAGGAAGCCAAACGGGCCAAGCTCGGTGCCCGCGAAACCCGCCCCCGCAATTTCATCCAGCACCCGCTCAGCCGGAAATTCCGGTGGAAAATCCACCGCCTCCATAACTCCCCAACTGACCGGAGCATTGGCCACCTGAATAGGCACCTTGGCCCTCTCCTGTTCTGCCACGTGCGCAGCTTAGGCTGACTACGGGCCCGCTGGACGAGGCTGGCTCGCCACGCTTACGGGTAAACCCTCCCGATAGGATTCTTCGGCTCCTAGGGCCGCGCGCAAAGCCCGAAGGCCATCTTCCCCGTTAACGCGGACGGGAAGATCCTTTTGGATCGAACGAACAAAATCGCGAAGCTCGGCTAAGTAAGCGTCGGAAAACCGCGCCAGCCAATGGTCCACCACATCATGCTGGATTCCCGTTTGAGTAAGCACCTGAAACGGGGTATGGGAAAGATATCCCACATGCACAGCGCCCTTCGTTCCCAAAATTTCGGTGCGAATGTCGTATCCGTAATTTGACTTGCGAAATGCCTCGATATTACCGATCCCTCCCCGGACGAATCGGATATTCACGACCGTCGAATCCACGTCGCCGAAGGGAGCGAGTTCCGGGCAGGCCAGGATGCCGGCGAAAGAGTGCACGGCGGCAATCTCATCGCGCATCATCCATCGGGCCAGATCGAAGTCATGAATGGCCGCGTCGCTGAACAGAGTGCCGTTTGCGCCGCCTTGAAAAAAGCTGATCGGAGGGGGTTGCCGGTCGCGGCCGACGGATTTGAAAATCACCGGCTCGCCAATCTCTCCGGCTTCAATGCGGTTTTGGGCTGCGGCATAAGCAGGGTCGTATCGCCGCATAAAACCGATCTGGAGCTGGACGCCCGCTCTGTGGACCGCGGCCAAGGCGCCGTCGGCTTCGGCCAGGCTCAGGGCCAAAGGCTTTTCGCAGAAAACGTGTTTGCCGGCCCGCGCCGCCGCGACAATCTGCTCAGCGTGGAATTTGCAGGGTGTGGCAATGACGACGGCTCGCACGTCCTGACGGTCTAGGATCTCCTCGATGTGCTCGCAGAAATGGGCGATCTCAAGCTCGGCGGCCACTTCACCGGCGCGTTGAAGGTTCGAGTCGCACACCGC
>JAJYNF010000168.1 GCA_021786455.1 Acidobacteriota bacterium | reverse complement strand
TGAGAAAGAATGCGCGGCCGGATATCAGCGGATCAAGGTGAAGATCAAGCCAGGGTGGGACGTGGAGGTGATCGAGCGCGTCCGCGCAAAGTTTCCCACGGTGCCGCTGATGGCAGACGCCAACTCGGCTTACTCGTTGGCAGATACTGAGCGGCTCAAGCTTCTCGACCGCTTCAATCTGATGATGATCGAGCAGCCGCTCGGTTGGGATGACATCATAGACCACGCGCGGCTTCAGCGGGAGTTGCGCACGCCCGTCTGCCTGGATGAATCCATCCACAGCGCCGACGATGCAAGGAAGGCCATCGAAATCGGGGCGTGCAAAATCATCAATATCAAGCTGGGGCGGGTAGGAGGCTTTGCCTCCGCCCGGCGGATCCATGACGTCTGTGTTTCCAAAGGTATTCCCGTATGGTGCGGGGGAATGCTGGAATCCGGCATCGGGCGAGCCCACAACATCGCCCTGTCCACGCTGTCGGGATTTACGCTGCCGGGAGACGTTTCCGCGAGCGCGCGCTACTGGAAACAGGACATCGTTGACCCGGAGGTAAGTGTCACGAAGCAAGGAACTATTCTGTCGCCCGAGGAGCCGGGCCTCGGCTATGCGCCAAACCTTGGCCGCATCGAGTCGTTGACGATGCACAAGGAGGTCTTTGATTAGACGTTCCGCCGCTCGCGACGCGATCGAGGAATACCGAGGCCAGCGTCATGGATTGATGTATCTCGCCATGACGCTGGTGGTCACTTTTTGGGCTGCCAACATGGTAGCCGGGAAGTACGCTTTCAGGGGATTCGACGCGATGGCGGTCGCCCAACTACGGGTTTTAGGCGCCGCGGCGATTTATGGAGTTGCTTATCTGACACGCTCGGGACCGCCCCGGGCGCGCCTGACGCGCCGCGAATGGATATTTTACGGAGTGACCGCTCTGACCGGCGTTACGCTCAACCAATTATTTTTTATCGGCGGGCTCGACCGAAGCTCGGTGGCGGACACAGGGTTGATTGTGGCGCTGGGGCCGGTCACGGTGCTCGTGCTGGCGTGGATGATGGGGCTCGAAGCCATGACACAGCTCAAGCTCATTGGCATTATAATTTCCTTTGCCGGGGTCGCGGTGCTGACGGCAGTTGGCCCGCAGGGGGTGAACGGTAGAAACTGGGCGGGCAATTTGATGCTGCTCGCCGGGACCGTGGTGTTCTCTTATTACACCATCCTGATGAAAGAAGCCGCATATCATTTGGACGAGCTGACCCTGAGCTCGCTGACGTTCGGCCTGGGCGCGCTGTTGATGCTGCCCTTCGCCGGTGAGGCAGTTTGGAAAATCCGCTGGAGCACCATTCCCGGGGTCGCCTACGGAGGGCTGGCTTTTATGGTCGTTCTGGGTACCGTGGTTCCTTACTGGCTCTTTGCCTATTCGATGACTGGGCTTTCAGCCACTCGGGTAGCGGCGTTCAATTATTTGCAGCCGGTAATCGCCTCCGCGCTTGCGATCTGGCTGCTCTCGGAAAGGCTGACCCTCGGAACGTGGGTTGGCGGCGCCCTTATTCTGCTTGGCGTGTATTTGACCGAACGAGGGCAAGGAGAAAAGCCACTTTCGCGCGAGAGACAGGAACTCAGACTTTGGGCGTGAACATTTCCGAAAAGAAACAGGTGAGACGAACCTCAATCTCTACCTTACCCGGGGCGGAGCCGCGCGTTGACGGAGTTTCTTGACCTTCGCTATACTCGGTACGAAATTGTAAAGGAGTAGCGGCACGAGCCTTCTGGCCCCGAGACCGGCCAGGCGCAGAGGCGGTGTCATCCTGTTTCGAGGGTAATAAGCCGATGAAATCTCCTCCGCTAATCCGTGAGCTGGTCCGCGCAACAAACACGGAGGCGGTTCTGTGGCGGGCGGAAGACCTGCTTCTTTATGAGTATGACGCGCTCTCGGTCATGCGGCAGCCGGAAGCCGTGGTCTTTCCCACGACGACGGAGGAGGTGGTGCGGGTGGTGGGGATTGCCGCTCAGCAGGGCGTCTCAGTGATTCCGCGTGGCGCGGGAACCGGGTTAAGCGGGGGTGCCACGGTGGCCGAGAGGGGCATTCTGATCGCGCTTTCACGGATGAACAAAATCGTTGAAATTGATCTGGAGAATCAACGAGCCCGTGTGCAGCCGGGAGTGGTCAACCTGGACCTCTCGCGGGCGGTTGAGGATGCGGGTTATTACTTCGCTCCCGATCCCTCCAGCCAGAAGGCTTGCACGCTAGGCGGAAACGTAGCGGAGAATTCCGGCGGACCCCACACCCTCGCGTACGGCGTCACAACGCACCACGCCCTCGGTCTGGAGATCGTCCTGTCGGACGGCGACGTGATCCACACGGGAGCAAAGTTTTGGGATCGTCCGGGCTACGACTTGACAGGCGTCGTCGTAGGTTCGGAAGGAACGCTGGGCATTGTCACAGAAATCACCGTCCGCTTGTGTCGTCTGCCGGAAGCCGTCAAGACGCTGTTGGCCATTTTCGACCGAGTCCTCGACGCCACGCGCACGGTTGCGGCCATTACGGCCCGCGGCATCACCCCCGCGGCTCTGGAGATGATGGACGGCTTTACGCTGCGGGCCGTCGAAGCGGCCACCGGCGCCGGTTATCCCATAGACTCCGCTGCGGTCCTGCTGATCGAGGTGGAAGGTCTGCGCGAAGCGGTAGAGGAGCAAGCGCAGGCCATCGAGGCTGTTTGCCGCGAGAATTCGGCGCGCGAGGTTCGATGCGCGCGGAGCGAGGAAGAAAGAGCGTTGTTGTGGAAAGGCAGAAAGAACGCCTTCGGCGCACTCGGCCGGATCGCTCCCAATTACTACGTTCAGGACGGCGTCATTCCCCGGACACGTCTGCCCGAGATGCTGGAGTTTACCGCCGAGGTCGAAAAAAGATACGCGCTCCGCATCGGGAACATCTTTCACGCGGGCGACGGGAACCTTCATCCCCTGATTATGTTCGACGCGCGCGACCGCTCGGAGTGTGAGCGGGTGGTGCGGGCAGCAAGAGATCTGATCGCCAAATGCGTTGAAATGGGCGGGTCCATTACAGGCGAACACGGCGTGGGCGTGGAGAAAAACGAGCTGATGCCGCTGATTTTCTCGGAAGATGATCTCGAAATGCAGCGCCGCATCAAGGGAGTCTTTAACCCTTCCGGCCTGTTCAACCCGGGGAAGGTTCTGCCCACGGGAAAGATGTGTGGTGAACTGCGAATCCAGATTGGCGCAGGAGCCTAGGGTGGTCGCGGACGTAAAGTCAGCGCTGAAGGAATTTTCGGCCTTGCTGGGTGAAGAACATCTCACCACCGACGCCGCCACGTGCTCCACGTGCGCCGTGGACGGAAAGGTTCCGCGTCTGATCGTTTATCCCTCGACCGCCGAAGAAGTCGCGGCTGTGCTGAAGCTTGCGGCCGACTCTGGGTTCGCCCTGATCCCTTTTCGGAACCGTACCAAGCTGGACATTGGAAATCCGCCGGAGCGGTATGATATGGGTCTTTCATTGAAAGGGATGAATAACGTATGGCATTACGAGCCGGCGGATCTAACCATTTCGGTCGAACCCGGGTTAAAGCTGAAGGAGCTTCAGCATCTGGTGGCCCGCGACCGGCTCTGGCTTCCGCTTGATCCGGCGGGCGACGGCCAAGCCAGCTTGGGGGGAATTGTGGCCGCCAACGCCTCGGGGCCGCTGCGCCACGCCTATGGCTCGCCACGCGACATGGTTCTGGGAATGAAAATTGCCACGGTGCAAGGGAAGATCATTAAAACCGGCGGGCGGGTAGTAAAAAACGTGGCCGGGTATGACCTGGGCAAGCTGCTCATTGGTTCCTACGGGACGTTGGGCGTAATCGTGGAAGTCAGCCTAAAGCTTTTCCCCCTCCCCGGGCGGCGCGAGACTTTCATCCTGCAGCCCGGGAACCTCGGCATCGCGCGGGATTTACGCCGGCGCATTCTTGAGTCACCGCTTTCGCCGCTTCGCATGGTCTTGCTCGTGGCCAGCGCCGGCACGAAGCTGCGCGTGGATGCGCCGCGGGCTTTTGATTCGAGCAGACTTGAGATGTGTATTGACGCGGGGGGCTCCGACAGCATGTTGATGCGAATCCGCACCATGCTGGAAGGAATCGCAAAAGAATTAGCGGTGCCCTTTGAGTCGTGTAACGCACAGGACGCAGAAAACACCTGGGTTCACGCTTCCGACTTTCGACGGTGGATTGGCGAGGGCCATCCACAAGCGATTGTTCTGAAGATTTGCCTGCCAATTTCCGCGAGTGAGCAATTCCTCAGCATGGCGCAACAAGAAGCCGAGAACGCCAAGGCCCGGATGGCAGCAATGAGCCTGCTGGGAGTCGGAATTGTTTACGTGGCAGTCCTGGACTCTCTGGGAGCTGCCGACGGAGAGCATCTGACCCGACGCTTGAAGCACTCCGCAGAAAACTTGGGCGGCGTGTTAATAGTGGAACAGTGCCCGCTCGAGCTTAAAATGCGTTTGGATGTGTGGGGCGAGCCGAAGGATGATTACGAGATCATGAGGAAATTAAAGATGGCGTGGGATTCCCGAAGGACTCTCGCGCCGGGAAGAATGATCGGCCGAATTTAAGGCGCGCGATTTCAGGAGGAGCAACCTGTCCGGAACGACACTCCCGGTGAATGCGGCGGAAGAGAAACACCCTGTGGCTGCAACCCAGGCAGCCGAAGCTCCGCAGTGGGAGCACTATTCAAAGTGCATTCACTGCGGGCTGTGCTTGAACGCCTGCCCGACGTACCGCTTGCTGGGGGTCGAAATGGATTCGCCGCGCGGGCGAATCTACCAGATGATTCAGGTCGAGCAAGGGCGCCTCCGTCTCGGCAAACCTTACGCGCACCACATGGATCTTTGCCTTAACTGCCGGGCATGCGAGACCGCTTGCCCTTCCGGAGTGGAGTACGGACGGTTGGTTGAGGCGGCACGCTCCGAGATCGAACGCGCGTATCGGCGTCCCTGGGCCGAACGATGGGCGCGGAAATTTTTCTTCGACTACCTTCTTCCCTCGCGCCGTCGGCTGGAAATGGCCGGGAATGTCCTCCGAATGTTTCAGCGGTCAGGGTTGGAAAAGGCTTTGCTGACCTCGGGGGTGTTGAAGATCATGCCCGGGAGGATGGACGCTGTGGCCCGCCTGGCGCCCCGCATGGAAAAGCCGTTTTTCACCGATTGGCTGGGCCGCGTCATCCCGGCGTCGGGTGGCCGACGCTATCGCGTAGCATTTTTCGCCGGCTGCATTGCGAATCTAGCGTTTGCCAGGCTCAACGAAGCCACCGTGCGCCTACTTGCGCGAAACGGCTGTGAGGTAGTGATTCCCAAGGCCCAGGGCTGTTGCGGCGCCTTGCACGTTCACGCCGGCTTACGGGACACGGCTCGCCAACTTGCCGTAGCCAATATCACTGCTTTCGCTCGCGAGGGGGTTGACGCTATTATTACCAACACGGCAGGGTGCGGCGCCGTGCTCAAAGAATATCCGATATTGTTCGAGCGAGCGGATCGGGAATGGCATGAGCCAGCGAAAGGGTTCAGCGCACGAGTCAAAGATGTGACCGAATTTCTGGCCTCAATTGATTTTTGCCAGGACTTCGCTCCTGTAAAGGCTCGAGCGACGTATCAGGACCCCTGCCACCTTCTGCACGCGCAGCGGATTCGTTCCGCGCCGCGGAAACTTTTGGCGGCCATCCCCGGACTTGACCTGGTGGAACTTAAAGAAGCGGAAATTTGTTGCGGGAGCGCCGGGATTTACAACGTCGTCCAGAATGAAATGGCGGAGCGGCTCCTGGCGGCGAAAATGCGCCGCATTGACGAAACCGGGGCCGACATGATTTTAACCGCCAATCCAGGTTGCCTTCTGCAACTTCGTGCCGGCGTCGCGAGATCCACCCAAAACCAGCGACGGGTATTGCACGTGGTAGAGTTGCTGGACGAAGCCGGCCGCAAGCAGGAGTTAACATGACCCGCCAAAATGCGCGCAGCTTTCGGCGGTGCACGCCGCCGCAGGACGACGCCCAATGAAGATTGCCTCACGGAGCAGAGCAGACCATGCCACATGACGCAACAAAACAGCCAGAGCAGTTAGCAGCCTTGCTCCAGGAGGGCCGCAAGTTTCCACCGCCGGAGAAATTCCAAAGGCAGGCGAACGTTCGGGACCCGGAGATCTACGAACAGGCCGCGCGGGACCCCGAAGGCTTTTGGGCAGCGGAAGCAGAGCATCTTGACTGGTTCAAGCGTTGGAACAAGGTGCTGGAATGGAACGTTCCCTGGGCCAACTGGTTTGTCGGCGGCAAGCTTAATGCCGCCTTCAACTGCGTGGACCGCCACGCTCGCTCCGACCGGCGGAATAAAGCGGCGATCATTTGGGAAGGCGAGCCCGGCGATTCGCGTGTTCTGACATTCGGCATGTTGGAACGAGAAGTCAATCGTTTCGCCAACGCGCTCAAATCGCTGGGGGTCAAAAAAGGCGACCGGGTAGCCATCTACCTGGGCATGGTGCCTGAGCTGGCCGTTGCGCTGTTAGCCTGCGCCAAGCTGGGAGCGATTCACAGCGTGGTGTTTGGAGGATTCTCCGCGGAGTCGTTGCGTGAGCGGATCAATGACGCCAAAGCCAAAATCCTCATCACCGGGGATGGCGCCTGGCGTCGAGGAAGCGTGGTATCGCTCAAGCGTAACGCCGACGAAGCTCTCCGGGAAACACCCGGCGTTGAGCGGGTTGTCGTGGTGGAACGTGTCGGCGGAGCTTCGCCGGTTGAGATGAAGGAGGGGCGCGATTTTTGGTGGCATGATCTGATGGCTCAAGCCTCCGACAAGTGTGAGCCGGAAGTCATGGATGCTGAAGACTCGCTCTACATCTTGTACACCAGCGGCACTACCGGCAAGCCGAAGGGCGTGGTGCACACGACGGCGGGATATTTGCTGGGGGTTTCCACGACGCATCGCATGATTTTTGACATCAAGGAAAGCGACGTTTACTGGTGCACGGCCGATATCGGGTGGGTAACGGGACATTCTTACATCGTATATGGCCCGCTGGCCAACGGCACCACCACGCTCATGTATGAAGGCAGCCCTGACTATCCCGACCGCGGGCGCTTTTGGTCCATTGTGGAGAAATATGGCGTTAACGTCC
>JAJYNF010000238.1 GCA_021786455.1 Acidobacteriota bacterium | reverse complement strand
GACCTGATTCACTGGCTTCCGGCAGGATGGCGGCGTTGACCGCGGGCCCCGCCCTCCATGAGCCTTGACGGTCTTACACGGCGAGCGTTACTGTGAAGATTGTCGCTAGGAGGAATTATGAGTCCGATTGAAACCTGGGGTCAGACGGGTGGAGACCAACGAGAGCGTGGCGGGCAGCAACCCGAATTTCCAGGCCGCCGATCGTTCATCACCGTCCTCATTGCGGTGGGCACGGCGGTGGTTGGCGCGACGCTGGCGATTCCGCTGGTGCGATTTGCGATTTATCCCGTTCTGGCTCAGACGAGCAAAACCTCCTGGTCCAGCCTCGGCCCCTTCGGCGGCTTGCAGCCCCTCCAGGCTCCCCAGCGCCGGACCGTGAAGGTCACCTCCGTGGACGGCTGGCTCAAATCCGCTTCGAGCAAGGTCGTTTACGTCACCAAAGGCTCCAGAAAAGGCGCCATCCGAGGAGTTGAGGTGCTTTCAGCCATTTGTCCGCATCTCGGCTGCGAAGTCGCTTGGAACGGCGCTGAAGGCAAATTTTTCTGTCCTTGCCACGGCAGCGTTTTTGCCCCTGATGGCGCGCATATTTCTGGCCCCGCGCCTCGTGGCATGGACACGCTGCCCGTTAAAATCTTGGACGGTGACTTGCTGGTTCGCTACGAATATTTCCGCGAGCTCGTCCCGTACAAGGAAGTCATGGGATGAGGGCATCCATGAATCCGGAACCTGACGACCGATCATCGGGGAAGCCTCACGGCCGATTTTTTAACTGGTTCGACCGCCGTGTTGGCCTGCGCAAGATTCTTCACGAGGCCCTCGATGAGCCAATTCCGGGCGGCGCCCGCTGGGCTTACATCTTCGGCTCTGGCCTGTTGTTCATCTTCATCTCGCAGGTTATCACCGGCATCTTTCTTTCGCTATATTACGTTCCGTCCGCCGATCACGCTCACATCTCCGTCGCCTACATTACCAAGGCCGTAGCGGCCGGCTCATTTTTGCGCAGCCTGCACGTCTATGGAGCCAGCGCCATGATCGTCATTCTGGTGCTGCATATCGGGCAGACGTTTCTTTTTGGCTCGTACAAAGGCCGGCGCGAGCTACTGTGGCTTTCCGGCTGCGTCCTTCTGGCCTTGGTGCTCGGGATGGCTTTCACCGGCTACCTTCTGCCTTGGGACGAAAAGAGTTATTTCGCCACCGCCGTCGGCACCAATATTTTGAGCGAAATCCCACTCATCGGCCAGCCGCTCAAGGAGTTCCTCCGCGGCGGAACACAGCTCGGCACGCTCACCCTTTCGCGTTTCTTCGCGCTTCACGTTTTTTTCATTCCGGCGATGATTTTCCTCTTTGTTGCCCTCCACATTTTTTTGTTTCGTCAGGCTGGCGCCGCCGGGCCGGCCAGCGAAAGCTCGGTCCGCCCGCGCCTGCCATCGGAGCCGTTTTACCCGCGCCAACTGCTGATGGACCTCAGCTTTACGCTGGTGCTGATCTGCGCCCTGGGTTTGCTCGCATATTTTGACCCGGCCCCGCTTGGCCCGCGCGCCAATCCTGCCGATACTCTCTACGTTCCGCGCCCGGAGTGGTATTACCGCTCATTCTTCGAGTGGCTTAAGTTCTGGCACGGGTCGGCCGGCATCGTCGGCATTCTAGTGATCCCGCTCATTCTGGCCGTGCTGTTTGCCGGCCTGCCGTTCTATGATCGGCGTTTGGAGCGGAGGCCTTGGCGGCGTCCTCTGGCTGTCGCTTCCTTTGGCGTGGTCTTCGTCGGGCTGGTCTATCTAGGGGCGCGAAGCTACCAGGCTGACGCCCGTGACCCCGCCGTTGCCGCCGAGCTGGCTCGGCAGGCCCGGGAAGAAGAAGCCTACATGCGCCAGCCGTTCGTCCCCCAGGCGCTCGGCCCGCTGCCCACTTCTGCTTCGCCGGTGGTCAGCGCCGCGTTGCCCCACCGATCGGTTCTTTATATGTCCAGCGCCGCGCCATCGTCCGCCGAGCAAGCGCTCGTCGCCCGAGGCCATAAAATTTTCGAAGCCCACATGTGCTTCGGCTGCCATGGCCAAGGCGGCGTCGGAACGGCCATCGCCCCGCGCCTCATCGGCATTGGAAAGAAATTCTCACCTGCTCAGTTGGAACACCTGTTCCATCATCCCCTGCCCCAGATGAACGCCGGCGGCATGCCACCTGTTAAGCTTAGCCCGCAGGACATGAAAGCATTAATCGCCTACCTCGACAGCCTGAAATGAGCCGTTCCATGGACGGATCAGGGCAGACGTAGGCAGGGAGTTGGGAGTCCCTCTGCGTGTCGCAGGTCACGAATGCTTGTGACCCGCGTCACCGACAGCCCTGCGCCGCCCGCTTACTTTATATTTCTGTTCCTACGATTTGTTCTGATTGGATAGAATAAACCGCTGATATGGAAATTTCGCCCGTCGCCGAAAAGTTCATTTCGCTATGGGGTGAGATGGGATCTCACTGGGGAGTCAACCGCTCCGTGGCGCAGATGCACGCCCTGTTTTACCTTTCACCCGGTCCGCTGAATGCCGAGGAGATTGCCGCTTCGCTGGGCGTGGCCCGCTCGAATGTCAGTGCCAGCCTGCGCGAGCTCGAGGGCTGGGGGCTGATCCGCCCCATTCACGTGCGCGGCGACCGGCGCCAGCATTACGAAGCCATCCAGGATGTCTGGGAGATGTTTCGAGTGATTTTGGAGGAGCGCAAGCGCCGCGAAATTAACCCCAGCGTCGCCGTCCTGCGCGAATGCCTCGCCGAGGCGCAAAATGCCAATCCGCCCGACCGTCACACGGCCGCGCGCATGAAGCACGCACTGGAGTTCTTCGAGGTGATTCTTCCGCTTTACGATGAATTGCGCTACTTGCCTGGCGGGCCGTTCGGTCGGCTGATCAAGCTGCACAAGGGAATTCGCGCCTTGGCCGATAAGGCTCGCGGCCGACCGAGCGTTTCGCAGGCTCCCGGCGACAAGCCTCGCTCGAACGAACCGCCCCTCGGCCTATGAGCATGAGGAGGCTGCGGTGCCCGTGTTGAAGAGGCTGAGTTGAAACCCTCTGGCTTTCCCGGCGGATTTGGGGGAAGGTTTTTTGAATGCACGTTCGGTTTTCGGCAGCTCCAGGGTTTTTGAGCCTGCCAACACAAGGAGGTTTATCCGATGAAGTCGAAGTTGTTGTTGGGGGTCGCTGTTCTGCTTGCTTACTCTTTGCCCAAAGCCTACGGCGTGCCAAGCTTTGCGCGCCAGACGGGCTTGGCGTGCAGTTCGTGCCACACGACGATCCCCGAGCTCACGCCGCTCGGGCGGCTGTTCAAGCTCAACGGGTACACGCTGGTGGGTATCAAAGAAATTACCGCCCCGGCGGGTCAGGCGGAAGCCAAGCTCAGCCTGCTTTCGTTTCTGCCGCTCTCGGCGTTCTTCCAAATTTCCAACACCACCACGAACCAGCCGCAGCCCGGCACTCAAAACGGCAGTTTTGAGTTGCCGCAGTCGGCCAGCCTATTTCTCGCCGGAGCCATGGCCACCCACGTAGGAGCGTTCATTCAAGTCACCTACAGCGGCCAGGACGATCATTTCAGTTGGGATAACACGGACATCCGTTACGCCAATCAGACCACGATCGGCGGGAAAAACGTCACCTACGGCCTTACCTTCAACAATAATCCGACCGTTGAAGACCTTTGGAACGACACACCGGCTTGGGGCTTCCCTTGGGTTGCGCCGGATTCCGCCCCTTCGCCCATGGCCGCGGCTTTAGTGGACGGTTCCCTGGCGCAGGACGTAGCGGGCCTGGGCGGCTACGCCATGTGGAACAATCACCTATACGGCGACGTCACCGCCTACCGCTCCGAGCACTTGGGCGGCGCGCAGCCCAATCCCGGCGCCGGGTTTGGCATCAACATCCAAGGCATCGCGCCCTACTGGCGACTGGCTTGGCAGCAAACGATGGGCAACAACTACCTTGAGGTCGGCACTTTCGGGATGCATGTCGCCTCAACGCCCAACGCGGTCGTTGGCCCGAGAGACTATTACACCGACCTCGCCGCCGACTTTCAATTGGAGCACACGATTCCGCTCAAAAAGCGCAACGACCTGATTTCGGTCCACGGCGTCTATATTCACGAGAATTCACAGCTCAACGCCGATTTTGCCGAGGGCACCGCCGGTTTCATTCCGCATCACCTCAACACCGAGCGCCTCGACGCTACCTATCACATTGGCAACAAATACGCCGCCACCCTGGGCTGGTTCAACACCACGGGCACCACGGACCCGGTGCTTTACGCGCCGTCCGCGGTGGTCGGCAGCGCCACGGGCGATCCCCACACGGACGGCCTGGTTTCGCAGTTTTCCTACTGGCCGGTGCAAAACATTCAGCTTGCGCTCCAGTACCGAAACTTTTTCAGGTTCAACGGAGCCAGCACGAATTATGATGGAGCCGGGCGCAACGCCTCGGGCAACAACGCCCTGTATATGATGGTATGGTTTATTTTTTAGCCGCGGCCCATCCGGCTCGGCGGCGGCAGGCGCTCGCCGCCGGCCTCAATCGGAAATCTCAAAGGAGGGTTTTTCGCATGGTCTCGAGAAACAAACTTCTGATCGGGTTCAGCGTGTTGCTTCTCCCTGGCGCATGGAGTTCTGCTCTGGCGTCGCCGCCTGGCGCGCCCCGCCCTCAGTCGGAATCCGCCTCGGCGGCGACCGGAGCAGTTACCGGGCAAATCCTCTTTGAAGGCGCCCGGCCCAAGCCCCGCCGCATCCTCATGAATGCCGACCCGGTCTGCGTTTCCCTGCACAAAGGTCCGGTTTACTATCAGGACGGCCAAGTCAATCCCAATGGCACCTTGCCAAACGCCTTCGTGTATATCAAGTCAGGCCTTGGCCACCGGCATTTTACCCCTCCCGCGATGCCAGTGGTCCTGGACCAGCAAGGCTGCATGTATGTCCCGCACGTTTTGGGGATTATGGTCGGTCAACCGCTCAAGGTGGTTTCGCACGATCCCACCACGCACAACATTCACATCATGCCCAAGCTCAACCGGTCCTGGAACCAATCGCAGCCGCCGGGCGCCCCGCCGTTCATCAAACGTTTCACCCGACCGGAGGTAATGATTCCTGTGCAGTGTAATCAGCACCCTTGGATGCATGCGTACATCGGCGTCACTTCCAACCCATTTTACGCTGTCACTGGCTCGACCGGTCGTTACGCCCTTCGAGGCTTGCCCCCCGGCCATTACACCGTCGCCGCCTGGACGGCTACCTTCGGCTCTCAGCAGCAGCAGGTAACCATCCGTCCCGGCCAAACCGTCCCGTTGAACTTCACCTTCCGGTAGCCGTCGCGCCGGTCCGTGACCGGCGGTTTTTGTCCGCCGCGCTTGGTAGCCGCGACGGTGTTTTATCCGTCGCGGGTTCGCGGCTGGCGCAGACCTTTAGGTCTGCGTCGCGGGTCGGAGAACCTCCGCGCATCGGCGCCTTCACTCCACTCAATCTCGGGTTCTTGGGCATGAAACACTTCTAGACCAAACTGGGTCTCCTATGGCAGAATACGCCGTGAGTATTTGAGCCGCGCCATCCGCGCGAGCCGGGGCCGAGTGAATTTCAAACCCGGAGGGGTTACGTGAGATTGCGGAATGGTTTTTGCCCTGTCCACCGAAGGGTGGGTTTTTTCTGTCGCGCACGCGGCGCGCGGTTGGCCGCAAGGCTTGCCCTTGCTGCGGGCATCATCGTTGCCGCGCCCTCTTGGGCAAGCGCGCGGGTCCACTCCTACATCGTCGAAGACGCCCAGACAGGCGTGGTTCTCGAAGCGCACAATGCGGACGCCCGAACCTACCCCGCGTCCCTCGCCAAACTGATGACCCTATACATCACTTTTCACCAACTGGTCGCCGGCCGGATGTGGTTGAGTGAAAGGCTGCCAATCTCCGCTCACGCCGCTGCGCAACCTCCCACGAAGTTGTACTTGCGTCCGGGAGGAACGATTTCCGTCAATTCCGCGATCCTCGGCATCACAACCCGCTCGGCCAATGATGCCGCGGTCGTTTTGGCCGAGGCGATCGGAGGAACCGAGACTCACTTTGCGGCCCTGATGAATCAGGCGGCCGATCGCTTAGGGATGACTCGCACAACCTTTCGCAACGCTTCCGGCTTGCCGAATCCTTGGCAAAAGACCACCGCCCGCGACATGGCGACCTTGGCCCTGGCCATCATCCACCAATATCCCCAGTATTACCACTATTTCGGAGTGAACCGTTTTGACTTTCGCGGCAGCATCATCAACGGCTTCGATTACCTGTTGGGGGAATGTCCGGGCGTTGATGGCATGAAGACAGGTTACACTGACGCCTCGGGGTACAATCTGGTGACTTCCGCGGTTCGAAACGGCCGGCGATTGCTGGCCGTGGTCATGGGAGGGACAACCGCGTATTCGCGCGATCGCCTCATGGAAGCGATCCTCAATCAAGGCTTTGCCCTCGATAAGTCAAGAGCCTTGAGCGCGGAATCGCGCACAACGCCCGGAACGGTCCCCGCGACGGACCACTCCGCGAAAGTATCCGACGTCTCCGTCGAGGAGAGCCATTTGCCCCATCCCTCTTTCGATTGGCTCATCCAGCTTGGCATGATTTTCCGCAACCCCTATCAGGTAAGGCTCGTGCTCCAAAGCGCCTTTCGCACTGACCCGGAAAGCCTGAAGCGCGCCCGACCCCTCCTTGTCCGGCTGCGTGGCGGGCAATATCTTGCCAGGTTTTCTAACATGACGGAGGCTCAGGCGGAAGGAACGTGCCGGGTGCTCCGCGACAGGCGATACACGTGCAGCATCTTGCGCGTCCCCTCCTCCGAATAATCAGTTTCCCTTCGGCCGCTTCGAGGCAGGAGGCGCGGCTTGGGCGGCCGGCTTCCGCTTTCGGGGCGCTTGGATTTTTTCCGACAGAGCCACGTTGTAGAGCTTGAAGTCCGAATACCGATGCAGATTGCGAAGCCGCTTGCCCACCTGAAGGTGGACGCTGCGAGCACACGAGACGCCTTTTCGGTATGGACGGAGCGGAAAGCAGATTCCTCTCCCGCCGAGAGGGAGATCGGAGATGACGGAGTGGCACGTGCGTGGGGCGAATCCAGGTGAAGAAGTGCCCGCGGCACGGAGGGCAGTGCCGGGGCTACCGGCTATTGGCGCAGACCTGAAA